>NZ_VDFS01000063.1:0-22571 GCF_006151955.1 Georgenia sp. 311
CGCGCGGCACGGACATCAAGGTCGGCACGCTCGCCGCGCTCGGCTGGCCGCACGCCGACCAGGGCGACGTCGCCCGCGGGTGGAAGCGCATCCTGGGCACCGTGCGGAGCTACAAGGACCTGTCCCCCGCCCTGCTCGGTCGCATGGAGGAGCTCATCGACTTCGTCACCGAGATCCCCGAGTAGGTGGCGCCCACCGTCCGGCCCGGGGCCGAGGCCCGGGCACTGCTCGACGCGCGCACCGCGCTCGCCGGGGCCGCCGCGGCCGTGCTGGCCGAGGAGGAGGCGCTGCGGCGAGGCGTCGTGGAGCGTGTCGAGGCGTACCGCGACGCACGGCTGCGGACCGAGCTCGCCGGGATCGACGTCGAGCGGCTGCGGGAGACCACCGAGCGCAACCTGCGCCTGCAGGCCCTCCAGGACGCGGGCGTGCGGACGGTGCACGACGTGCTCGACGCCGGGCCCGCCCGGCTCGAGGCGCTGCCCGGCGTGGGGCCGCACACGGCACGTGCCGCGGTGGCCGCCGCCGACCGTCTCGCCGGGGCGCTGCGCGCCGGCTTCCCGGTGCGCGTGGAGCCGGGTGAGGACGGCCCGCTCGGGCGTGGGCTGGCCGCCCTGCTCCACCGCCTCCACGGCCTGGACCTCCTGCTCACGCCGCACCGGACGGAGCTCGCCGACTTCGCCTCCACCGTGGCGGTCCAGGCGGCCCAGGCCGCACCCGCGCGCAGCCGCCTGAGCCTGCTCCTGTCCCGTCCCCGCACCCGCGACCGCGCCCGCCGGGCACTGGCGTCCCTGGCCGGCTGGGAGCCGTGGCTCGCCCGGACCGGCCTGCCCGACGTCGTCACGCGCCTCACCGCCCACCTCGCCGCGCCACGACCCGGCCCGCTCGCCGTGTGGGAGGCGTTCGAGCGCGACGCCGCGACGTACTACGCCCTGCTCGGGGAGGTGGTGCCCGGCGTCAACGCCGTGGGCCACGGGGCGCTGCCGGCCGACCTCGTCGAGCGGATCGAGGCCTTCCCGCTCGACACCTCGCTGCTGCGCGTGCGGCTGCGCGGCTACCAGGCGTTCGGGGCGAGGTTCGCGCTCAACCAGGGGCGGACGCTCCTCGGCGACGAGATGGGCCTGGGCAAGACCGTGCAGGCGATCGCCGTCATGGCGCACCTGGCCGCGCGCGGTGAGGACCGGGCGCTGGTCGTGTGCCCGGCGAGCGTCGTCGTGAACTGGTGCCGGGAGGTCACCGCGCACAGCGACCTGCGGGTGCACCGGGTCCACGGCCCGGGCCGGGACGCCGCCCTGGCCGCGTGGCACCGCGAGGGCGGCGTCGCCGTCACCACGTTCGAGACCCTCCGCCACCTCCCCCTCCCCGCGACAGCGGACTTCCGCGCGACAGCGGACTTCCCCGCGACAGCGGACTTCCGCCCCGCCGAGACGCCGCCGCCCGCCGTCCTCGTCGTCGACGAGGCGCACTACGTGAAGAACCCGCACGCCCGCCGCAGCCAGGGGGTCGCCGCCTGGGCGGAGGCCTGCCCGCGCGTGCTCCTCCTCACCGGCACGGCGCTGCTCAACCGCGTCGAGGAGCTCCTCTCGCTCACCGGCCTCCTGCAGCCCGAGCTCGTCGCCGCGCTGCCCGCGCACCTGCGCCTCCTCGACGCCGAGACGTTCCGCCGGCACATCGCGCCGGTCTACCTGCGGCGCAACCTCGAGGACGTGCTCGTCGAGCTGCCACCCCGCCTCGTGGTCGACGAGTGGGAGCAGTTGACCCCGGCCGCCGAGCACCGCTACCGCGAGGCCGTGGCGAGCGGGAACCTCATGGCCATGCGGCGTGCCGACCTCACCGTGCCCGACCCGGCGGACTCGGCGAAGCTGGAGCGACTCCTCGAGATCGTCGAGGAGGCGCGCGACGGCGGCCAGCGCGTCGTCGTCTTCTCCTTCTTCCGCGACGTCGTCACCCGGGTCGCCGAGCAGGTGGAGCGGCTGCCCGGCGTGCGCTCCTACGGTCCGATCACCGGCTCGGTGCCGGCGGCCGAGCGGCAGGAAATCGTCGACGCGTTCTCCGCGGGCGAGCCCGGCGCCGTGCTCGTCAGCCAGATCGCGGCGGGCGGGGTGGGGCTCAACGTGCAGGCGGCGAGCGTCGTCGTCATCACCGAGCCGCAGCTCGTGCCGGCCGTCGAGGACCAGGCCGTCGGGCGGGTGCACCGGATGGGCCAGGTGCGGCCGGTGCAGGTCCACCGTCTCCTCACCGAGGACAGCGTCGACGAGCGCATCGAGGAGCTGCTCGCCGGGAAGCGGCAGGTCTTCGACACCTACGCCCGCGAGTCGAGCCTCGCGCAGGGCGCGCTCGGCGCCGTCGACGTCACCGAGGGCGAGCTCGCGCGCCGGGTGGTCGCCGCCGAGCAGGCCCGGCTCGGCTACGGGCCGGTGTGGGACGACCTCGAGGACGCGGCCGGCCCTGCACGTTGAGTGCGGCGCCCGTAGGCTCCGGCGGGATCGTCCCGAAGCCGCCCGGAAGGCCCGCCGGTCCCGTGATCGCCCCCGCCGTCTTAGGGCACGGGCGCCCACGCGCCCGGCCCTGGACCTGGCCCTTGCGCAGGCGGTCCAGCCCTTCCCCGATCTCGTCGAACGAGATCACCGTGTCTTGGGGGTCAGCCGGCCGGACGCCATGAGGTCATAGACGCCGGTGAGGTCCTCGACGCCACCGCCCATGGAGCCGATGAGGTCGACCTCCTTGACGATGAGGTTGTTCATGTTGATCTCGGCGTCGAGCCTCCCCATCCCCACCTGGACGACGCGTCCGCCGGGACGGACGATGTCGACGGCCCCCGCCGTCGTCGCACCGAAACCGGCGAAGTCGAGGATGACGTCGAGACCGAGGTCGGCCAGCGCCGTGATGTCCGAGACGCACCGGACGACACCCAGCGACTCGGCCAGCGGCCACACCTCCTCGCGGACCTCCGCCGCGTACACCTCCGCCCCCGGGACGACGGCGTCGGCCGGTCGCACGGGCCGGCGCCCTCGCTCGGGCAGGACGTCCACGTCTGCCGCGAGGAAGCGCGACCACGCCCTCAGTCGGTGAGCGCCCGCACCACGGTGTCGGCGAGCAGGCGCCCGCGGCGGGTGAGCAGGATGCGCCCGGCGCGGGCGGCGGGCATGTCGATCAGCCCCTCGGCGATGAGCCCGGCCACCGCCTCACGGTGCCGCTCGGGGACCCGGCCGGTCCCGGGCTCCAGCTCCAGCCCCTCGGCCAGGCGCACGCCGAGCAGCACCCGCTCGAGCTCGCGGGCGGCGTCGTCGAGCACCTCGCGCCCGGCCCCCGGGCTCGTCCCCTGCTCCAGGTGCTGGGCGTAGGCCCGCGGGTGCTTGACGTTCCACCAGCGCACCCCGCCGACGTGGCTGTGCGCGCCGGGACCGACGCCCCACCAGTCCGCACCGCGCCAGTAGGCGAGGTTGTGCCGGCACGCGTGCTCCGGCGTGCGGGCGAAGTTCGAGACCTCGTACCAGGACAGCCCGGCGGCGGTGAGGACGTCGTCGGCGACCTCGTACTTGAGGGCTGCGTCGTCGTCGTCGGGCATGGGCAGCTCGCCGCGGCGCACCTGGGCGCCCATCCTCGTGCCCGGCTCGATGCCCAGCGCGTAGGCGGACACGTGGTCCGGCTCGAGGGCGACGGCGGCCTCCAGGCTGGTGCGCCAGTCCTCGAGCGACTCCCCCGGCGTGCCGTAGATGAGGTCGACCGACACGTCGAGCCCGGCGTCCCGTGCCCAGCGCACGACGTCGGGCAGCCGCGCCGGGTCGTGGGTGCGGTCGAGGGTGGCCAGGACGTGCGGCACCGCGGACTGCATGCCGAAGGACACCCGGGTGAACCCGGCGGCGGCGAGCTGCTCGAGCGAGGCGGCCGTCACGGAGTCGGGGTTCGCCTCCGTCGTCACCTCCGCGCCGTCGGCCAGGCCCCACGTCGCGCGCACGTGCCCGAGCAAGGCCGCGAGGTCGGCGGCGGGCAGCAGGGTGGGCGTGCCGCCGCCGACGAACACGGTCGACACCTCGCGGCGCGCCACCCCGGCCCGCTCGAGCACGCCGGCGGCCAGGTCGATCTCGCGGCGGGCGGTGTCCGCGTACGCGGCCTGGCTCGCCCCGCCCCCGAGCTCGGTGGCCGTGTAGGTGTTGAAGTCGCAGTACCCGCAGCGCACCCGGCAGAACGGCACGTGCAGGTAGACCCCGAGGTCCCGCTGCGCGGACCCCACGGCGGCGGAGGCGGGCAGCGCCCCGTCCGCGGGGACGGGGTCGCCCGCGGGCAGCGCCGGGCTCACTTCCTGCCCTTGGAGTCCTTGCCCGTCGGCGCGTCGGAGGACAGGGCGGCGATGAAGGCCTCCGGCGGGACCTCGACCCGTCCGATCGACTTCATGCGCTTCTTGCCCTCCTTCTGCTTCTCCAGGAGCTTGCGCTTACGGGAGATGTCACCGCCGTAGCACTTGGCGAGCATGTCCTTGCGCAGTGCGCGGATCGTCTCGCGGGCGATGATCCGGGCGCCGATGGCCGCCTGGATCGGCACCTCGAACTGCTGCCGGGGGATGATCTCGCGCAGCTTGCCGGCCATCTCCACGCCGTAGGCGTAGGCCTTGTCGCGGTGGACGATCGCGCTGAACGCGTCGACCTTCTCACCGTGGAGGAGGATGTCGACCTTGACGAGGTCGGCCGACTGCTCGCCGTCGGCGTCGTAGTCGAAGGACGCGTACCCGCGAGTGCGGGACTTCAGCTGGTCGAAGAAGTCGAAGACGATCTCGGCCAGCGGCAGGTGGTAGCGCATCTCCACCCGCTCCGGGGAGAGGTAGTCCATCCCGTCCTGGGTGCCACGGCGCTGCTGGCACAGCTCCATGACCGTGCCGATGAACTCCGACGGCGTGATGATCGTCGCCCGCACCACCGGCTCGTAGACCTCGGCGATCTTCCCGTCGGGGAACTCGCTCGGGTTGGTCACCTCCGTCCGCCTGCCGTCCTCGGTGACGACGCCGTAGACGACGTTCGGGGCGGTGGAGATGAGGTCGAGGTCGAACTCGCGCTCGAGGCGCTCGCGCACGATCTCCAGGTGGAGCAGCCCGAGGTAGCCGCAGCGGAAGCCGAAGCCGAGGGCCACGGAGGTCTCCGGCTCGTAGGTGAGGGCGGCGTCGTTGAGCTTGAGCTTGTCCAGCGCGTCGCGCAGCACCGGGTAGTCCGAGCCGTCCACGGGGAACAGGCCGGAGTAGACCATCGGCTGCGGGTCGCGGTACTCACCGGCCGCCTCGGTCGCCGGGCGCGCGGCGTTGGTCACCGTGTCACCCACGCGCGACTGGCGCACGTCCTTGACGCCGGTGATGAGGTAGCCCACCTCACCCACGCCGAGCCCGTCGGTGGGCCGCGGCTCCGGGGAGCTGACGCCGATCTCGAGGAGGTCGACGTTCGTGCCGGTCGACATCATCGTGAGCTTCTCGCGCGGCTTGATCGCGCCGTCGACGACGCGCACGTAGGTGACGACGCCGCGGTAGGTGTCGTAGACCGAGTCGAAGATCATCGCCCGCGTGGGGGCGTCCGGGTCACCGACCGGGGACGGGATGTCCCTGACGATGCGGTCGAGCAGGGCGGTCACCCCGACGCCCGTCTTGCCCGAGACCTGCAGGCAGTCCTCCGGGTCGCCGCCGATGAGGCCGGCGAGCTCGTCCGCGTACCGCTCGGGCTGGGCGCCGGGCAGGTCGATCTTGTTGAGCACCGGGATGATCGTGAGGTCGTTCTCCATCGCCAGGTAGAGGTTGGCGAGGGTCTGCGCCTCGATCCCCTGGGCGGCGTCGACGAGGAGCAGCGCGCCCTCACAGGCCGCGAGGGAGCGGGAGACCTCGTAGGTGAAGTCGACGTGCCCGGGCGTGTCGATCATGTTGAGCGCGTAGGCCGTGTCCCCGACCTGCCAGGGCATGCGCACGGCCTGGGACTTGATCGTGATCCCGCGCTCGCGCTCGATGTCCATGCGGTCGAGGTACTGGGCCCGCATGGCGCGGTCGTCGACGACACCGGTGAGCTGGAGCATGCGGTCGGCCAGCGTCGACTTGCCGTGGTCGATGTGGGCGATGATGCAGAAGTTGCGCAGCAGCTCGGGGGCGGTCGCCCCGGGGGCGATCGCGGCGGTCAGCTTGGGGCTGGGAATCGGGGACACTCACGTTCCTTGAGGGACGACGACGGACGGCCACCGGCCGCGCGAGGACACACTGCTCCCTATCGTCCCACGCCGAGCAGGGGCGCGAGAATCTCCCCGGCCCGCGGCGGGGCGCTCAGCGCAGGAGGAGGGCGAAGGCGCTGGCGAACGCCCCGAGCACGCCGAGCGGGATGGCCGCCACGGTGCCGAGGAAGGCGACGAGCGTCACCCGCAGGTCGTCCTTGAGGTAGGGCGCGTTGACGGTGCCGCCCGCGGCCCGGACCGCCGCGCGCTGGGCGGCCTCCACCCTGGGGAGCCAGCGGGCGGTGCGCACCCGGCCCTCCGCCGCGGCCTCGCCCCACGCGGCGAGGGTCTCGTCGGCCGGCCCCTGGGTGCGCCCCTCGACCACGACGACGACGCCGCTGCCCGGGATCGTCACCGGGCGGTCGGCCAGGCCCTCGGTCACGCGCTGCAGCCGCCGGCGGCGCACCGCGAGGACGACGACGGGCACCGCGAGCACCCCGGCCAGGACGAGCGGCAGCCAGCCCGTCCAGCGCTCGGCCTCCAGGCCCAGGAGCAGCGCGAGGAGGGCGAAGACGCCCACGGGAACCGCGGCCCCGGTGAGCAGGAGACGGCCCGGACGTCGCACGAGACGCACGATGTCGGCGACCGTGCGGTTCATGGCGTCGCTGTTGCCCGTCATGCTCCAAGCCTACGGCGCACCGGTCACCGGCGGGTGACCCCGCCAGCGGGTGCGACTCCCCTCACCCCTCGCTACGGTCTGGCGAATGTCCCGGACCGACAAGAACACAGACATGCCCTGGCTCGACCGGCTCCACGACGCGCTCGGCCTACGGACCAGCCCACGGATCTTCTTCGGAGCAGCGCTGCTCGCGCTCCTCTTCGTCGTCGGAACGATCCTGTTCACCGAGCAGGTCGACGCCGCCTTCGCGGCCGCCTCCGGCTGGATCATGACGAACCTCGGCTGGTTCTACGTCCTCGGCGTCACGCTCTTCCTCGTCTTCCTCCTCTACCTCGCGGTGAGCCGCTTCGGCCGCGTCCGCCTCGGGGACACGCGGCCCGAGCACTCCGGCCCCACCTGGTTCGCCATGCTCTTCGCCGCCGGCATCGGCTCGATCCTCATGTTCTGGGGCGTCGCCGAGCCGATCAACCACTACGCCAACCCGCCCATGCAGGACGTCCCAGGCGAGTCGGCCGACGCCGCCCGGCAGGCGATCGCCTTCACGCTCTACCACTTCGGCCTGCACACCTGGGCGATCTTCGCGCTGCCCGCCCTCGGCTTCGCCTACTTCATGTACCGCCGCAACCTCCCCCCGCGGGTGAGCTCGATCTTCCAGCCGATCCTCGGGGAGCGGATCCACGGGCCGGTCGGCGCCGCGATCGACGTCGTCGCCATCGTCGGGACGATCTTCGGCGTCGGCGTCTCGGTCGGCCTGGGCACCCTGCAGATCAACAGCGGCCTCAACTCCCTGTGGGGGCTGGAGGAGGGCCGGCTCGTCCAGGTGGCGATCATCGTCGCGGTCTCGGTGATCGCCGTCATCTCGGTGAGCGTGGGCCTGGAGAAGGGCATCAAGAGGCTGTCCAACCTCAACATCGTCATGGCCGTGGGCCTGCTCGCCTTCGTCATCGCCACCGGGCCGACCCTCTTCGTCCTCAAGGGCACCATCGAGTCCGTCGGCGTGTACGCCTCGGCCCTGCCCCAGCTCTCGTTCTGGAACGACACCGTCAACGACTCCGGCTGGCAGAGCTCGTGGACCGTCTTCTACTGGGCGTGGACGATCTCCTGGTCGCCCTTCACCGGCATCTTCATCGCCAAGATCTCCAAGGGCCGCACGATCCGTCAGTTCGTCAGCGGCGTGCTCGCCGCGCCGGTCCTCTTCTCCGTCGTGTGGTTCGGCGCGTTCGGCTGGTCGTCCTTCGCCATCGAGAACGACGCCCCGGGCACGCTCGTCGACCCCGTCGTCGGACAGGGGGACGTCGCCACGGCGCTGTTCACCTTCCTCGAGAGCTACCCGTTCACGACGACGATGCAGATCCTCGCCATCGTCCTCGTCGTCATCTTCTTCACGACGTCCGTCGACTCCGCCGGCCTCGTCATGGACATGATGAGCAACGGCTACGAGGAGCCGGCGCCCGCCCGACAGCGGGTGTTCTGGACCGTGGCCATGGGCGCCGTCGCCGCGACGATGCTCGCCGCGACCGGCGAGGGCGGGCTCGCCGCCCTGCAGCAGGTGATCATCGTCGTCGGGCTGCCGTTCTTCGTCATCGGCTACGTGATGATCTACACGATCCTCGCGGCGCTGCGGGAGGACGCCGGGGAGAGCCCGCCGCTGCGGGCGCTGCGCTGGCGCCGCGTGCTGCCGCCGGAGGAGGCGGCGCGCCGCACCGAGGACGACGCCTACGACAACGACGAGTTCGTCGTGGTCCCCGAGCTCGAGCCCGGCCAGGAGCCCGTGCCGGTGGACCCGCTGCTCGCCGAGGAGGACGATGGTGCGCGAGAACGCTCCGGCAGCGCCCGAGGATGACGGGCGCCACACAACTGCTCCGGACGCTCCCCGCTCGGGCCTGGTAGAGTTTTTCGCTGAGCCTCCGCCAGGTCGTGCGGGGGCCGGCGCGCAGCCGACCACGGGTATCCCCACGCCCCAGTCCCGGCAGCACGCACAGCCCTCACCGACCCATCCGTTCTTGGCGAGACGTAGGAGAAGTACCACCAGTGGCGAACATCAAGTCCCAGAAGAAGCGCATCCTCACCAACGAGAAGGCGCGTCTGCGCAACAAGGCCGTGAAGTCCGAGCTCAAGACGCACGTGCGTCGTGTGCGTGAGGCGATCAACGCCGGCGACAAGGAGACCGCGACGACTGCGCTCCAGACCGCCGGCCGCAAGCTCGACAAGGCCGTGAGCAAGGGCGTCATCCACGCCAACCAGGCCGCTCAGCGCAAGTCGAAGCTGGCCAAGCAGGTCGCGGGTCTCTGAGACCCGGTCCCCTAGGACCCGGCCCTCCCGGAACGACGGCGCCGCGCCCCCTCATGGGGTGCGGCGCCGTCGTGCATGCAGAAGGCGGACGCCGCCCCTCACGTCCGCCGAGGTCGCACGTTTCGATCAGCGGTCGCCGGACTCGGCGGACCTCGGAGCGTGCGACCTCGACGTCGGGCCACAGGGCACCCGCCGTCCCGGGCGCCCTCCCGCCGCCGCCATACCGCCGCCCGCCCCGGCGCCCCGCCAGCCCTGCCAGCCCGAGGAGTTCGATGCCCGGTTCGACGCCCCGCCGGGCCCCGCTGCCGCTGTGGCTCGCGGCGTTGCTCGCCGCGCTCATCGGGGCCGTCATCCCGCTCCAGTCCCGCATCAACGGTGAGCTGGGCGGACAGCTCGGCGACGCCGTCCTCGGCGCGCTCCTGAGCTTCGGCGGTGGGCTCGTCGTCATGACGCTCCTCGCGCTCGCCCTGCCCAAGGTGCGGCGCGGGGTCGCGCGTCTGCCCGGGGCCGTGCGGCGGCGCGAGCTGCCGCCGGGGTACCTGCTCGCCGGGACCATCGGCGCCTTCCTCGTGCTGTCGCAGTCGGCGGTGGTCGCGGTCGTCGGGGTCGCGGTCTTCACCGTCGCCGTCGTCGCGGGCCAGACGCTCGGCGGGCTCCTCACCGACGCGATCGGCTTCGGCCAGCCGGTGCGCCGCCGCCCGACAGCCACGCGCGTGGTCGGTGCCGTCGTCGTCCTCATCGCCGTCGGGCTGTCCGCGTCCTCCTCCCTCACCGCGGGCCGCCCGTGGCTCGAGCTCCTCGTCCCGGCGCTGCTCCCCCTGCTCGCCGGGCTCCTCACCGGCTTCCAGTACGCAGCCAACGCCCGGACCGGGACGGTGGCCGGGTCCCCGCTCGCCGCGACCGTCGTCAACTTCGTCGCGGGCACGGTCGCGCTGCTCCTCACCGCGCTCGTCCGCGGGCTCGACCTGCCCGCCACGTGGCCCTCGGAGTGGTGGCTGTACACCGGCGGGCTCTACGGCATCGTCTTCATCGCCGGGTCGGCCGCGCTCGTCCCGCACACGGGTGTGCTCGTGCTCGGGCTCGGGTCGATCGCCGGGCAGCTCCTCGCCTCGCTCGCCCTCGACGTGCTCGCCCCGGTCTCCGACGCCGGCGTCTCGGCGGGCACGGTGGCAGGCACGCTGCTCGCCCTCGTCGCGATCGCCATCGTCTCCCTGCGGGGCGGACGGCTCCGCACCTGAACCGGCGCCTCCTCGCGCGGAATCTGCCACCAAGTGACGGACACGCCGGCGACACGCCGACGGCGAGCGCCTTCCCGGGCACGCCCGGAGGACTTGGTGGCAGGTTCTGGGCACCCGAGGGCTGGCACGATGCCCCCGTGACCCTCGACTCCGTCCGCCAGGCCTACGACGCACTGGCCGAGGACTACGCCGCGCTGCTGCCCGACACTCGCGCCGAGTCCGCCCTCGACCTCGCCGTGCTCGACGCCTTCGCCCGCGAGGTCGCCGGACCGGTCCTCGACGCCGGGTGCGGGGCCGGGCGGATGAGCCGCTACCTCGCCGCTCGCGGCTGCCGGGTGCACGGGGTGGACCTGTCCCCCGGCATGGTGGAGCGGGCGCGCCGCGACCATCCCGACCTCACGTTCGACGTCGCCGCCCTCACCGACCTGCCGTTCGCCGACGCGACGTTCGGCGGCGTCGTCCTCTGGTACTCCACGATCCACACCCCGCCCGCCGGCCAGCCGGAGGTCCTCGCCGAGGTGAGGCGGGTGCTGCGGCCCGGCGGGAGCGTCGTCGTCGCGTTCCAGGCGGGCACCGGCTCGCGGGACCTCGCCCCCGCCTACCGACGGGTGGGGCACGACGTCGTCCTCGAGCGGCACCTGTTCGCCCCCGACGACGTCGCGGCCTGGCTCGCCGGGGCGGGTCTGCGGGAGACCTGCCGGCTCGTCCGGCGTCCGCAGGGCCGCGAGGCCGACGACCAGGCGGTGCTGCTCACCCGCGCCGAGGGGTGATCTCGCCCGTGGGTGTGGGCGGCGGGCCGGAGGTGTCCGCGGTCCGTGGCAGGCTTGGGGGGTGCCCCCGAAGACCCGTCGCAGCGCCCCCTCCGGACTGAGCTGGGAGGAGGCACCGCTCGCCCCCGTCGTGCTCGTCCGCGGTGGGGAGGGGCTGCTGAGCGACCGGGCCGTCGCCCGGATCGTCGCCCAGGCCCAGGAGGCCGACCCGGGCACCGAGATCAGCCGGCTCGACGCCGCGGGGTACGAGTCCGGGCGCCTGGAGATGCTCGCCAGCCCGTCGCTGTTCGGGGAGGCGCGCTGCATCGTCGTCTCCGGGGTGGAGAGCTGCACCGAGGCGCTCGTCGAGGACACGATCACCTACCTCCGCGCGCCGGCGGAGGACGTCTGGCTCGTCCTCCAGCACGGCGGCGGCGTGCGCGGCAAGCGCCTCCTCGACGCCGTGACCAAGGCCGGGCACCCCGTCGTCGTGTGCGAGCCGCTCAAGCGGGACGCGGACAAGACGGCGTTCGTCGCGGCGGAGTTCCGCCGGGCGCAGCGGCAGGTCGACCAGCAGGCCGTCCAGGCCCTCGTCCAGGCCGTCGGCTCGGACCTGCGCGAGCTCGCCGCGGCGTGCGCCCAGCTCGTCGCCGACACCACCGGCCGGGTCACCGCCGAGGTCGTCGAGCGCTACCACGGCGGGCGCGTCGAGGCGACGGGCTTCAAGGTCGCCGACGCCGCGATCTCGGGCAACGCCGGCCTGGCGATCACCCTCCTGCGCCACGCGGTCGAGACCGGCGCCAACCCGGTCGTCCTGGTCGCCGCCCTCGCCGTCAAGCTGCGCACGATGGCCAAGGTCGAGGCCATGTCCGGGCGCGGCGGGGCCGGTGGCCTCGGGCTGGCCCCGTGGCAGGTGGACCAGGCGCGGCGTGAGCTCGCGGGCTGGACCCCGGAGGGCCTGGCGCGGGCGATCACCGCCGTCGCCGCCGCCGACGCCGAGGTCAAGGGCCTGAGCCGCGACCCGGTGTTCGCCGTCGAGCGCGCCGTCCTACGCATCGTCACCAGCCGGGGGCGGCGGTGAGCGACCCGTCGGGCACCGGGCCGGTCGACCGGTACCGGGTGGTGCCCGCCGCCTACCTCGTGCTGCTGCGGGAGGGCGCGGGCGGCGAGGAGGTCCTCCTCCAGCTCCGCAGCGGCACCGGCTACATGGACGACCACTGGGCGTGCGGCGCGGCCGGGCACGTCGAGGCCGGGGAGAGCGTCCTGGAGGCCGCGGTCCGCGAGGCCCGCGAGGAGCTCGGCCTCGAGGTCTCCCCCGCCGACCTCCTCCCGCTCACCACGCTCCACCGCACCGGTGGCACCGGGCGCGCGATCGACGAGCGGGTCGACTTCTTCCTCGCCTGCCGCCGCTGGGACGGCGAGCCCGCGCTGCGCGAGACGAAGGCGAGCGACCTGCGCTGGGTGCCGCTCGACGCCCTGGACACCCTGCCCGGACCGGTCGTCCCCCACGAGCGGCTCGTCCTGGCGGCCCTCGCGGCCGGCCCGGTTCCGCCGGTCATGACGTTCGGCTTCCCTCAGCGCTGACGTCCTCAGCACAGTTCTTCCTCAGCACTGGGCCACCAGCTCCTCACCCGACCCCGCGAGGACGACCGCGCCGCACTCGTCGGTGCGCAGCACGAGCGCGCCGCGCCGCCCGTAGAGCTCCAGGGTCTGCGGCGAGGGGTGGCCGAAGGTGTTGTCGCGGCCGACGCTCACCAGCGCGAGGCGGGCGGCGACCTCCTCGGCGAGCGCCGGCAGCTGAGCGGGTGAGCCGTGGTGCGGGACGAGGACGACGTCGACCTGCCCCAGGTCACCGGCCGCCTCGCGGAGCAGCCCGCGCTGGCCGTCGGGCTCGAGGTCGCCGAGGGCGAGGACGCTGAGCCCCGGTGCCTCGAGGTGCAGGACGAGGGAGAGGTCGTTGGCCGACGAGTCGTCACCCGGTGCGGCGAGGTCGACCGCCCGCGCCGTCGGCCACAGCGCGCGCCACGCGACCGGCCCCACCTCCCCCGTCTCCCCCGCCCCCGGCCGGTCGACGGCGGCTCCCTCCTCGGCGAGCGCAGCGAGCACGCGCCGCTCCGCGTCGGCCGGGGCGCCGTGCGGGGACAGGAGCGCCTCGTGGACGACGACGCCGCGCAGCACGTCCTCCAGGCCACCGACGTGGTCGGCGTGCAGGTGGGTGAGGACGAGGAGGTCCACCTCGCGCACCCCGAGGTCCGCGAGGCAGGCGGCCGCCGCGTCCCCGGCCGGCCCGACGTCGACGACGACGGCGGACCGCGCGCCGGTCCGCAGGACGAACCCGCTGCCCTGACCGACGTCGCACTGCGCGGCGACCCAGTCCTCCGGCACCCCCGCGAGGAGCCCACCGACCGCCCGGCGTGGTCCGGGCACGAGTGCGAGGACGACGACCAGCACGGCGACGCCCGCCCCCACCGCCCGGGTGCGCGGCCCGCGCCGCGCGAGGAGGAGGCCGGCGAGGGTGAGGGCGGCGAGCAGCGCGGCGCCCGCCGGGCCGGCGACCCACGGCAGGCGCGCGCCGGGCAGCGCGGCCCACCACAGCGCGACGTGGGCGATCCACGCGGTGGACCACCCCGCGGCGGTCGCCAGCGGGCCGGTGAGCCCGGGCAGCCAGGGTGAGACGACGGTGGCGAGCACGCCGAGCACCGTGGCCGGTGGGACGGCGGGAGCGGCGAGGACGTTGGCGGGCACGGCGTAGGTGGCGACGACCGGTTCGAGGAGGATGACGACGGGGGCGCAGCACACCTGCGCGGCGGCCGGGACGGCGAGGACGTGCGCGAGGGTGCGCGGCATCCGGGTGGCGAGCGCCGCCGCCCACGGGCCGGAGAGGAGGACGAGCCCGGCGGTCGCGAGCACCGAGAGGACGAAGCCGTAGGAGCGGGCGAGCCAGGGGTCGAGCAGGAGGAGGACGACGACGGCCGAGCACAGCGCGGGCAGCGCGCGGGCGGGCCGCCCGAGCAGGAGCGCGGCGAGCGCGACGCCGCCCATCGTCGCCGAGCGCAGCACGCTCGCCTCGGGACGCACGAGGACGACGAAGCACACGAGCACGAGTCCCCCGACCGCAGCGCGCACCCACCGGGGTGCCCAGGCGAGCACCGCGAGGACGGCGCCGAGGACGATGGCGACGTGGGCGCCGGACACCGCCGTGACGTGGGTGAGGGAGACGGTCCGCATCGCGGCGTCGAGGTCCGCGGGCAGGCGCGAGTCGTCGCCGACGGCGATCCCCGGGACGAGCCCTCGGGCCTGGGGCGAGGCGTCGGCGACGGCGGTGACGAGCCCGGCCCTCATCCGCCCGGCCAGCCGCTGGTGGGCGGGCTGCGGGGCGAGGACCTCGGGCGGGTCGTGGACGACGAGGAGCGCGACGACGTCGTCCCCGGCGTCGGTCCGGACGAGGCGCCCGGTGGCGTGGACGCGGCTGCCGAGCTCGACGCCGCTCCACGCGGGCGGGGCGAGGACGAGCAGCGGTGCCCGGGCGCGGGCGGCGAGTCCGCGGCCCTCGACGAGGTCGGCGCGCACGGGTACCCGCACCCGCTCCCCGCCGCCGCGCTCGGGCGTGACCGGCAGGACGTCGGGGTCCCCGGTGACCTGCCCGCGCACGGTGACGACCGCACCGGCGTCGAGCAGCCGGTCGAGCAGCTCTCCCGCCCGGGCGTGGACCTGCGCCGCGCCCGAGAGGAGGACGAGGGCACCGACGGCGAGCGCGAGGGCGGCGGTCGCCTGCGGCGTGGGACCGGCACGGTCGCGGTGCCGTCCGCGGGCCGGCAGTCCGCGGCCCGCGCGTCCGCGCGACGGCGCCCTCCCGGCGCGGGCGCCTCCCTTCCCTCGGCCGCCCCGCAGCGACCACGCCGCACGCGCCGCGCCCGCGAGGAGCACGGCCGCGGCCCCGGCCGAGACGAGGGGCGGGAGGAGGACGCCGGTAAAGGCCGCCGCCCAGGCGGCGAGCGCGGCGGGCAGGAGCCGCAGGTCGAGCGTCACACCCGGACCTTGGGGCGCAGCCGCTCGAGGGTGGCCGGGCCGATGCCCGGGACCTCGAGGAGCTCGTCGACCGAGTGGAAGGACCCGTTGGCGCCCCGCCAGTCGAGGATCCGCTGGGCGATCGCCGGGCCGACGCCGGGCAGCGTGTCGAGCGCGGCGAGGTCGGCCGTGTTGAGGTCCACCACCGCCTCGGCCGGGGCCACCCCCTCCGCGGTGCCGGCCGGCCCGGGTGGACCGCCGGTCGCGTCGGGCGCCCCGGGCGGCGCCTCGCCGACCCGCGGGACATAGACCTGCTCCCCGTCGAGGAGCGGGCGGGCGAGGTTGACGGCCGCGAGCTCGGCGTCGGGCAGCGCGCCCCCCGCGGCGGTGACGGCGTCCCCCACCCGCGCGCCCGCGGGCAGGGTGCGCAGCCCGGCCTCGACGACCGCCCCCGCGACGTGGACGACGACGGGCGCGGGCGTCGCCGGGGCACCCACGGTCGGCGCCGGGGCCGGCGCGGCGTCGGGTGGACCGGTGGTGGGTGGTGTCGCGACCGGTGGTGTCGGGTCGCCGGCCGGGGCCGTCGCCGTCAGCTGCGGCACCGGGAGGGCGTCGCTCGGCCCGCGGACGACCGACCGCGCGAGGACGACCCCGGTGAGCAGCGCCACCGTGAGGAGGACGACGAGGACCGCCCGGCCCGAGACGGCCCACCGGCGGCGCGGGGGCCCGCGGTGGCCACCGGCGTCGGCCGGCGGGTGGACGATCCGGTCGAACTCGCGCCCGGCCTCCTCGAGGTCGAGATGGCCGGCCGTGGCCGTGTAGGCCCGGCGGGTGAGGGCCCTGAGCCGGGCCGCGGAGTCGGGTCCGGCCCGCCGCGTCGCACGCATGGGCCGACCGTAGGAGGGCCCGCTCACCCCCGGGTCACGCCTCGAGGCGAGCGGGGAGGAGGCGGCCGCGACGTCGCGCTGGGGAGCAGCCGCGCCGCCTGCGGCCGGTCGCCCAGGCTACCCAGGGGCCAGCGCGACGCCGAGCACGCCCGGCCCGGTGTGCGCCCCGATGACGGCGGTCACCTCGCTGCGCAGCACGCCCGCGACCTCGGCCCCGGTCTCCGCCAGGCGCTCCTCGAGCGCCCCGGCGAGCTCGTCCGCGGCCTCGGCGGCGGCGAAGTGGTGGACGGCCACCCGGACGGGGCCCCCGTCGCCGCGCGGGGTGGCCGCGCGGGGTCCGCCCGCCGCCCGCACGGCGAGCTCGACGAGGCGACGCCGGGTGCGTGCCCCGCCGCGCACCGTCTCGGCCACTGCCAGGCGCCCGCCGCGCAGGGTGAGGATCGGGTGCACCCCGAGCGCCGAGCCGAGGTAGGTGCGCGCGGGGCCGATCCGCCCGCCCCGGGCGAGGTGGTGGAGGTCGGGCACCATGAACAGGACGTGGGACCGGGCCGCGACCTCGCGGGCGGCGGCGAGGACGCGCGCGGCGTCGGCGCCGGCGGCGGCCCGTTCGGCGGCGGCGACCGCGGCGAGCCCTGTGCCCCCGGCCACGGTGCGGGTGTCGACGACGTGCACGGGCGCTCCGCGCCGGGCGGTGACCTCCTGCGCCGCCGCCCTGGCGGCGTCGACGGTCCCGGACAGCTCGGCGGACAGGTGGAGGCAGACGACCGCCCCCGCACCGTCGTCGAGGGCGGCGTCCATGGCCGCGGCGAGGTCGGCACGGCTGGGCTGGGAGGTGGTCGCCGTCCCGCCGGCGCGCAGGTGGGCGGCCAGCACCTCCCGGCTCGCGGCGTCGTCGGGACGGTCGGCACCCTCGACCTGCACGCGCAGCGGCACGACCCGGATCCCCAGCGCGTCCGCGGTGCTCCCGGGCAGGGAGGCGGTGGAGTCGGTGAGGACGGCGACCACGGTCAGTGGGCGTCGTGGCGGGTACGGACGACCGCGACGACCGGGGCCCGGTTCGCCACGCCCCGGCTCACCGAGCCGAGGAGGAGGCCGGCGAGCCCACCGCGTCCCCGGCTGCCGACGACGACGATGCTCGCCTCGGCCGCCGCGTGGACGAGGGCGCGTACCGGTCGCTCGTGGACCAGGCGCAGCTCCGCGGGAACGTGGGGGAAGCGCCGTCGCCAGGTCTGGAGCCGCTCGGCGGTGTGCTCGGCGTGCAGTCGCGCCACCTCGCGGTAGTGGTCGCCGAGGACGGGGATGTCCTCGAGGAGGGCGTGGTCGTCCTGGCTCGCCTGGACGACGACGAGGTCGGTCCCGCGCCGGGCCGCCTCCTCGAAGGCGTACTCCATCGCCTCGGGTGCCCCCTCCTCCGGGTCCATGCCCACGACGACGGGCGCCGTGTCCCCGCCGGGCGGCACGTCGCGCACGACGACGACGGCGCAGGCGGCGTGGGCCGCGACCTTCTGGGCGACGGACCCCATGAGCGCGTCGTCGGACTCCCCCAGCCCGCCGGAGCCGACGACGACGACCACCGCGCGTCGTGACGCCTCGACGAGCGCCTCCGCCGGGGACTCGACGAGCACATCTCGGGTGACCTCGAGTCCGGGGTGGGACTCGAGCACCCGCTCGACGACGGCCGACACGATGCGCTCGCCGGTCTCGGTCACCTCGGGCGGAGGCGCGAAGTCCCAGGCGTGCGCGTGGGTCACCCACGGGAAGGCGTAGACGATGTGGAGGCCGGCGGAGCGGCGTGCGGCCTCGCGGGCCGCCCAGTCGACGGCGAGCTCGGCGTTCGCCGACCCGTCGGTACCGACGACGACGCTCCCGGTCGGGGGCTCCTCGGTGACCATCGCACTCCTCACGCAGGCTCGGGCGCGGGCGGGACGGGCCCGCGCCCCCATCCTGCCACGAGGGGTGAGGCGGGGTCCGCGCCGCCCGAGACCCCGCGGCCGTCTCAGTCCCGGACGCGCCCGACCTCGGCGCCGGACGTCGCGACGAGACCCCGGGCCTGCAGCGCCGGGATGACACCCCGGATGAGGCGGGTGACGTCCGCGGGGATCGAGCCGGGCAGGACGACGAACCCGTCCGCCGCGCCGGCCTCGAGCCACTTCTCGATCGTCGTGACGACGTCGCCGACGGTACCGACGGCCTCGAGCGCGCCCTCCCAGGAGCCGGTGCCCCCGGCGATGTCGCTGAGGAGGTCGGCCCGCGCCCGGGCGGACTCGTAGTCGGCTGCGATGACGGTGCGCAGGTCGACGAGGACGCGGACGGGCGGGCGTCCTGCGGCCCGGGCCGCTGAGCGCACGGCGAAACGCAGCTCGCGCGCCCACCCGAGGTCCGCCTCGCGCAGCCGGACGACGTCGGCGAGCTCGGCCACGGCCGGCAGCTCGGCCTCCTGCTCCAGCGGCAGGACGACGGTCGGCCGCTGGCTCGAGCGGGCCTCGGCGGTGCGGATGAGGTCCTCGAGCAGGTCACCGAGCTGCGGCAGCGCGCTGACGCGCTCGTCCCGCCCACGGGAGACCTGCAGGCCGGCCCAGGAGCCGCTCTTGCGGTTGAACTGGGCGAGCTCGGCGGCGACGGCGGCGTCCGCCCGGCCCAGCTGCACGCTGGGGACGAGCCCGGTGCCGCCGGCGCTGGGGCTGATGCGGCGGGCGGCGATCACGGGGTCGAGCCAGGCGTTGGCGCGCGGCGAGGCGTCGGCCCGGAGGCGGAAGTCCTCACCGAGCGTGACGAAGGAGACCCCGCCCTTGTGCGCGGCACGGGCGTAGGAGGCGAGGCGCACGAGGTTGGCCTGCTCGGCGGGCAGCCCGGCGGCCGCGCCGCGGTCGTGGGCGGGGGCGCCGAGGCCGGAGAGGTCGAGGGCGATGGTCGCCGTGGTCGAGGTGGTCTCGGTGGTGCGGGTGGGGAGGAAGGCAGTGGACATGACGGGTCACCGTTTCGGCTCGCGGCGCGTGTGACGCGCCCGAAGGAAGTGGGCTGGGCCGCCGGGTCCGGCGCGCGGCGTGTCACTCGCCGGCGGCCGGGGCTGGCCCAGGGGTGATGCGCCGGCTCGGGGCCGAGGCATCGCGGGTATGTCTCAGGCGGACATACAGGGGCGAGCCCACATGCACATCGAGGCGCCGCTTCGGCTGGTGATCGGCCGGGGGCTCTGGTGCGTGGTCATCGCCGTACTTCCTTCGTGCTCGGCACCTGTCGGTGCGCCGCGTTGCCCCGCGCTCGTCGCGGGGCCAGGTCATCACCCGGGGCACCCACCGCACGTGGCGGGTTGCCGACCAGCAAGCCGGGGCTTAGCGCGCTCGAGGCGCGCACTGGTGCTCTGAACCTGGCGCAGACGCTAGTCGCGCCCCGTTCCGCGTGTCAACCACCCCGTCTCACCCCCCAAGACGCGGCTCGACGGGTCCCCACCCTGTCCTCCCCGCCCACCGCCGCGCCGCCGCGCCTGACGCCTCCGGCCTCACGCCCCGGGGCCGACCGCGGGTGAGACGGCCGAGCGCGGGTGACACCGCGCCCGCGCCCGGCGGTCTCACGCGCGGTGGCGCTCAGAGGTCGTCGCGGCCGCGGCCCAGCTCGCCGCCGGGCACGGTGATGACCTCGCGAGAGCCGACTTGCGCGCGAGAGCCGACTTGCGAGAGCCGACTTCCGCGCGGCGAGCCCTCAGTAGTAGACGGCGAGCGGCCCGTTCGGGCCGGGGATGACCCGGACCGGGGTGTCGAAGACCCTGGTGAGGACGTCGTCGTCCATGATCGACTCGCACGTCCCGAACTCCGCGATCTTCCCGTCCTTGACGGCGCAGATGTGGTCGGCGTAGTGGCTGGCGAAGTTGATGTCGTGGAGGACGACGACGATCGTGCGTCCCAGCTCGGCAGCGGCGCGGCGCAGGTGCTGCATCATCTGGACCGAGTGGCGCATGTCGAGGTTGTTGAGCGGCTCGTCGAGGAGGACGAACTCGGTGTCCTGGCACAGCACCATGGCGACGTAGGCGCGCTGGCGCTGCCCACCGGAGAGCTGGTCGAGGTAGCGGTCCTCGAGGTCGCCGAGCTCGAGGAAGTCGATCGCCTGGCTGACGAGCTCCTCGTCGGCGGCGGTGAGGCGGCCCTTGGAGTAGGGGAAGCGGCCGAAGGCGACGAGCTGGCGCACGGTGAGCCGGGTGACGAAGTGGTTCTCCTGGCGCAGCACCGACACGATCTTGGCGAGGTCCTTGGAGGCGGTGCTCGTGATGTCGTAGCCGGCGATCTCGATGGTCCCGGCGTCCAGCCCGAGGAGGCGGCCGATCATCGTGAGCAGCGTCGACTTCCCGGCGCCGTTGGGGCCGATGAGGGCGGTGATGCCGCCGGTGGGGATGGTGAGGTCGACCGGCCCGATGACGACCTCGCTGCTGTAGTCCTTGCGGACGTCGGACAGGGTGATCACAGGCGGCCCTTTCGCAGGATGACGACGAGGAAGACGACACCGCCCACGAGCTCGATGATGATCGAGACGACGCCCTGGGCGTAGAAGACGTGGTTCATGACGAAGTACGCGCCGGCGAGGACGACGAAGCCGATGAGGACGGCGACGGGGAAGACGTGGCGGTGGTCGTGGGTGTCGGCGAACTGGTAGGCGAGGGTCGCGACGAGGAACCCGAAGAACGTCATCGGCCCGACGAGCGCGGTGGACACGGCCATGAGGACGGCGACGAGGACGAGCACCTTGACCAGCTCGGCGCGGTGGCTCAGGCCCAGGCCCGTCGTCGCGTCGCGTCCGAGGGCGAGGACGTTGAGCCGCCTGGCGCGCAGCCACAGCAGGGTCCCGGCGGTGAGGACGACGGGGACCGCGATCGGGAGGTAGGCGGCTTCGGCGTTGGAGACCGAGCCGAAGAGCCGGGCGGTGAGCACGTCGAACTCGCTCGGGGTGAGCAGGCGCTGCATGAAGGTCGAGACCGACCCGAGGCCGCCGCCGATGATGATGCCGATGAGGAGCATCACGTGGAGGTTGGCGTGCTTGCCCGACAGCAGCCAGCTGTAGAGGGCGACCGCGAGGCCGACCATGAGCCCGACCTGGAGGAGGAACTGGGGCACGCCGGTGAGGGCGACGACGCCCGCGGCGCCGAGGAAGTACACCGCCGCCGTCTGCACCGCCATGTACAGGGACTCGAAGCCCATGATCGAGGGCGTGATGATCCGGTTGTTCGTCACCGTCTGGAAGCTCACCGTGGCGATCGCCTGGCTGAAGGCGACGATCGCCATGACGAGGACGTTCTTCATCCGTAGCTGGGCGATGCGCCAGAAGCCGTCCGAGCCGGCGGGCATCGGGTTGTCCCACCAGACGAGGCCGACGGCGAGGGTGAGGGCGAGGCCGGCGAGCCCGGCGACGACGAGCCAGTACCGGCGCCGGGAACGGGCGGTCGGCAGCGGGCCCGAGCTGCGGCGCCGAGCGGGGACGGCCGGGACCGGGACGGGGGCGGCGGTCCGGGCGGGCATGAGGCTAACCACGGCGTCGCTGCCGCAGGACGAGGACGACGAAGACGGCTGCGCCGACGACGCCGAGGATGAGGGACACCGGAACTTCGAAGGGCATGATGATGGTCCGTCCGACGAGGTCGCAGGCCGCGACGATGCCGATGCCGAGCAGGCAGACCCACGGCAGGTTGCTGCGCAGGTCGTCCCCCCGGATGAGCGAGACGATGTTGGGGACGATGAGGCCGAGGAAGGGCAGGTTCCCGACGACGACGGTCACGACGCCGGTGGCGACGGCGATGAGGCCGGTGCCGAGGAGGATGACCTTGTTGTAGTCGAGGCCGACGTTGGTCGCGATCTCCTTGCCGAGCCCGGCGACGGTGAACCGGTCCGCGACGACGAAGACGACGACGACCACCACCGCGACGATCCACAGCGGCTCGTACTGCCCGCGCAGCACCGAGGTGAAGCTCCCGGCGAACCACACGCCGAGGTTCTGCAGCATGTCGGTCTGCAGCGCGACGAACGTCGACACCGAGCCGACGACGGCGCCGAGCATGATCCCGACGATCGGCACGATGAGCGAGGAGCGCAGCGACACCCGGCGCAGGACGAGGAAGAAGAGCACCGTGCCGATGAACGCCGCGACGATGGCCCCGCCCATGCGCGCGGCGATGCTCGCGCCGGGGACGAGGAGGGTGACGGCGAGGAGGCCGAGGCCCGCCCACTCGGTGGTGCCGGTCGTCGTCGGCTCGACGAACCGGTTCTGCGTGAGCAGCTGCATGACGAGCCCGGACATGGCCATCGCCGCGCCGGCGAGGACGAGGGCGATCGTCCGCGGGACACGGGTGATGGCGAACATCTGCGTCCCGTCCGGCGCACCGGTGACGTCGTAGACGCCGGTGAAGAGGGAGGCGAGGAGGAGCAGGCCGACGACGGCGGCCCCGACGAGGAGCCGCCAGTCCAGCAGCCGGCCGGCGGACCGGGCGCGGGGCCCGGCGTCAGTGGTGGTCATGCTCATCCGCTCTGCGTGCGTGGTGGGGCCGGCGCGCGCCGGCCCCACCGCGGCG
>NZ_VDFS01000063.1:22899-38138 GCF_006151955.1 Georgenia sp. 311
TAGGTCTGGATGCCCTCGTTGGTGTACGTGTCGGCGGGCATGTACACGAGGCGGTCCTGCTGGATCGCGGTGACGCCGGAGAGCGCCTCGGAGTCCTCCAGGACCTGGGCGGCCGGGGTGTACTCCGGGTCGTCGGCGCCGACGGCGGCGTCGCGGTCCATGACGAGGATCCAGTCCGGGTTCGAGTCGGCGATGGCCTCGACGGAGATGTCGTCGCCCTGGTGGTCCTCACTGGCCTCCGGGACCTCGAGCGCCGGCGTGAGGCCGAGGATGTCGAAGACCGGGCCGAGGGTGCGGCCGTTGCCGGGGGCGGAGTAGCCGATCTCCCCGCCGGAGGTGATGACGGCCATGACGGTGTCGGCCGGGTCGTAGGCGGCGCGCGCCCGCTCGATGGCGGCGTCGAGGTCGGCGACGAGCTGCTCGGCCTCGGCCTGCTTGCCGAAGATCTCCCCGAGCACCGTGGTCTGGCGCTTGAGCTCCTCGGCGAAGGGCTCACCCTCCCGCGGGTCGAGCTCGAGGACGACGGCGTCCGGCACGAGGGAGGCGAAGTCGTCGTGGTACTGCGCGAAACGCTGACCGTTGATGATGAGGTCGGGCTCGGCGGCGACGACGGCCTCGAGGTTCGGCTCGCGGTGGTTCCCCAGGTCGATGACGGACTCGTCCTGCGTGTAGGAGAGCGAGGACGGCATGAGCGCGACCGCGGCGGCGCTCAGCTCGATGCCCCAGGCGTCGAGGGTCTCGAAGGTGCGGTTGTCCGTGGCGACGACCGAGCGGGGCGGGGTCGCGATGGTCTGCGGACCGTTGTTGTCCTCGACCTCGACGGTGCCGGCCTCGGCCGTGGCGTCGGCGGTCTGCGCGGGGGCGGCGTCCTCGGCCTCGGCCTGACCGCAGGCCGCGAGAGCCAGGGTCGCCGCGACGGCGGCGGCGGCGAGCCGCACCGGGCGGCGGAGCGGGGAAGCGATGCTCATGGGTGTCCTTCGTCTGACGTGGTCTGGGGCCGGACCAGGTGGCGCCTTGCCTGGCCGCGTGCGGTCAATCTAGCGCTTAGGTAAGGCTTACCTTCAAGGCCCTGGACCCATTTATGCGCCACCCACGTTTCGTAATTCATGCCCGCGCCGACGGCGAACCCGCGCCGCCCCGCGGGTTCCGCACCCCCGGCGGCGTTCCCGAAATCGCGGAGGCCGTGACGCACCTCACGCTTCCCCGGGGTGCGCGTCGCGTCGTCATGGGGTGTCGGTGGGGCGTGGGACCGTGGGACCGACGACGAACGGAGGACCAGGTGAGCACGGAGCAACGCGCGCAGGAGGTGCTGCGCACCCTCGTGGGCGACCCGGGGGCACGGCTGCGCGAGGACCAGTGGCGCGCCGTCGAGGCGCTCGTCGTCCACCGGCGCCGGGCACTGGTCGTCCAGCGCACCGGGTGGGGCAAGTCGGCGGTGTACTTCGTCGCGACGGCCCTGCTGCGCGAGGGGGTCGAGGGCCGCCCGCCCGCCGGGCCGACGATCATCGTCTCCCCGCTCCTCGCGCTCATGCGCGACCAGATCGGCGCGGCCGCCCGCGCCGGCATCCGGGCGGTGACGGTCAACTCGGCCAACGTCACCGAGTGGCAGGACGTCCACGCCGCGATCAGGGCGAACGAGGTCGACGTCGTCCTCTGCTCGCCGGAGCGGCTGAACAACCCCGCCTTCCGGGCCGAGGTGCTGCCCGCCCTCGCCGCCGAGGCGGGCCTCGTCGTCGTCGACGAGGCGCACTGCATCTCCGACTGGGGCCACGACTTCCGGCCCGACTACCGGCGCATCCGCACCCTCCTGGAGGACCTGCCGCCGCGGGTGCCGGTACTGGCCACGACGGCGACGGCGAACGACCGGGTGAGCGCGGACGTGGCCGAGCAGCTCGGCGCGGGCGAGGAGGACGACGACGTCCTCGTCCTGCGCGGCTCCCTCGACCGCGAGTCCCTCCACCTCGGGGTCGTCCAGCTGCCCGACCAGGCCCGGCGCGTCGGGTGGCTCGCCCAGCGCATCGAGGCCTGGCAGGGGTCCGGCATCGTCTACACGCTCACCGTCGCGCAGGCCGAGCAGGTCGCCGAGCAGCTCCGCGCGGCCGGCCTGGAGGTCGAGTCCTACACCGGCCGGACCGAGCCGGCCCGCCGTGAGCAGCTCGAGCAGGACCTGCGCGCCAACCGGCTGCGCGCCCTCGTCGCGACGTCGGCGCTGGGCATGGGCTTCGACAAGCCCGACCTCGCCTTCGTCGTCCACCTCGGCGCCCCCTCCTCCCCCATCGCCTACTACCAGCAGGTGGGCCGCGCCGGGCGTGGCGTCGACCGCGCCGATGTCGTCCTCCTGCCGGGGCCGGAGGACCGCGACATCTGGGCCTACTTCGGCTCCCTCGCCTTCCCGCCGGAGCCCGCGGTACGCCGGGTGCTCGCCGAGCTCGGGGACGAGCCCATGTCCACGGTGCGCCTCGAGCCGCTCGTCGACCTGCGCCGCACCCGCCTGGAGACGATGCTCAAGGTGCTCGACGTCGACGGCGCCGTCGAGCGCGTGGCGGGTGGCTGGCGGGCCACCGGCCGGCCGTGGGTCTACGACAGCGCGCGCTACGCACGCGTGGAGGAGTCGCGCGAGCGGGAGCAGCAGGCGATGGTCGAGTACGTCGGTCTGGGGAGCGGGGAGTGCCGCATGGCGTTCCTGCGCGCCCAGCTCTCCGACCCCGACCTCACCGACGGCTGGCGGTGCGGGCGCTGCGACCTGTGCGGCGGGCTCACCCTCGACACGACGGTCGACGCCACCCACCTGGCGCAGGCGCAGGCCGCGCTCGACCGTCCGGGCGTCGACGTCGCCCCGCGCAAGCAGTGGCCCACCGGCATGCCGGCCGTCGGCATCGACCTCCAGGGACGCATCCCCGCGGGTGAGCTCGCCGAGCCGGGCCGGGCCGTCGCGCGGCTCGACGGCCTCGGCTGGTCGGCCGCCCTGCGTGAGCTGTTCGAGCCGGCACCGGACCGCCCGGCCGGCCGCGAGGCGCGGGGCGGGCACGACGGCGACCTGCCCGTCGCCCTGCGCGGCGCCGTCGAGCGGGTGCTCGGGGACCAGCTCGCCGCCCTGGCCGCCGCGGGCGGGCGCGTCGAGGGCGTCGTCCTCGTCGCCTCGGCCACCCGCCCCCGGCTGCTGCTCCACCTCGCCCGGGGCGTGGCCCACCTCGCGCAGGTCCCGATCGTCGGAGCGGTCAGCCCTTCCGCCGACCTGCCGCCGGGCCGCCACGACGTCAACTCCGCGACCCGCCTCGCCGGCGTCCACCGGCGCCTCGGTCTCGACCTGGACGACGCCGCACGCGACGGGCTGCCGGGCCGCTCGGTGCTCCTCGTCGACGACTGGACCGACACCGGCTGGACGCTCACCGTGGCCGCGCGGCTGCTCCGCCGGGCCGGGGCCGCCGCGGTGCACCCGTTCGTCCTGGGCCAGCGCTGAGCCCGGCCGGCCCCTAGGATCCCCCCGGAGGTGCCCATGACCGCGTTCACCGTCGACCTCGCCGACGCGCACGACCCCCTCGTCCTCGCCGTCGACGTCGGCTCCACCGCCAGCCGGGGCGGCCTGTACGACGCACGCGGCCTGCCGGTGGCCGGCCTGCGCCACAAGGTGCGCCACGCCTTCACGACCGCCACGGACGGCACGTCGGTCATCGACCCCCGGCAGGTGCTCGCGGAGGTCTCCGAGATCCTCCAGGCCGTGGCCCGCCCGTACCTCGCCGGACGGATCGCCGGGGTCGCGCTCGACACGTTCGCCTCCTCGCTCGTCGGCGTGGACGCCGGGGGCGACCCGCTCACCCCGTGCTTCACCTACGCCGACTCCCGCTGCGCGCCCCAGGTGGCCGAGCTGCGCGCCGAGCTCGACGAGGCCGAGGTCCAGCAGCGCACCGGGTGCCGGCTGCACACGAGCTACCTGCCCGCACGGCTGCGCTGGCTGCGGGCCACCCGGCCGGAGGTCGTCGCGCGCGTCGCGCGGTGGCTGTCCCTCGGGGAGCTCCTCACCCTGCACCTCGCCGGCACGACCGGCGTCGGCACCTCCACCGCGGCGTGGACGGGGCTGCTCGACCGCCTCGGTGGCCACTGGGACCCGCAGATGCTCGCCGTCGCCGGCGTCGCGCCCCACGCCCTGTCCCCGGTCCACCATCCCGACCAGCCCCTGCCCGGCGCCACCTCCCGCCTCCCCGCGCTCGACGGCGCCGCCTGGTTCGCCGTCGTCGCCGACGGCTACGCGGCCACCGTGGGCACCGGCGGGCGCACGGGTGGGGGCCTCGTCGCGTCCTTCGCGACGAGCGGCGCCGTGCGGGCACAGGTCCCGGCGGCCGTTCCGCGCACCCCGCCGGGACTGTGGGCCTACCGGGTGGACGGCGCAGCCGCGCTCCTCGGTGGGGCGCTCAACGACGTCGGCCGCGCCGCCTCCTGGCTCACCGACACCCTGCGCCTGGACGGCGGGCTGGACGAGCTCCTCGTCCCCGACCCCGAGCCGGGCACCCCGCTCGTCCTGCCCTTCCTCAGCGGGGAGCGCAGCACAGGGTGGGCGGCCGGCGCCCGCGCCGTCCTCGCGGACGTCTCGGCGGCGAGCACGCCGCAGGCCCTGGCCCGGGGCGTGCTCGAGGGGGTCGCGCTCACCTACGGGCGGGTCGTGGCACAGCTGCGCGAGGTCACCGAGCCGCGGGAGGTGCTCGCGAGCGGGCGGGCGAGCCAGGCGCTGCCCCACCTGCTCCAGCTGGTCGCGGACGTCACCGGACTGCCGGTGACGCCGGTGACGATCAAGCGCTCGACCCTCCACGGGACCGCGCTGCTCGCCCTGGACACGCTCGCGCCCGGCGTCGAGCGGGCGACCCCGACCACCGGGCCCACGCTGGACCCGGTGGCGGGACGCGCCGACTACTACGCCGAGCGGGCCGCGGCCTTCGAGGAGCTCTACGCCGCGGTGGTGGCCTGAGGGCTCACAGGTTGTAGGTGATGTCGGCGTCCGCGCGCAGCTGCTCGAGCAGCGCCTGGACGACCTCGCTCTCGTGCTGCTGCTGGAGCTGCGCCTCGATCTGCGGACGGACCTCCTCCAGGGGCGGCAGCTCCCCACCCTCGCCGGCCTGCCCGGCCGCCTCGTCGTAGAGCGCCTGGATGTCCTCGTCGGCCGGCGTGAACTCACCGGCCTCGTCGGCGACGAGCTGCTCGACCGAGGTCTGCAGCCGGAGCTCGTCCATGGCCTCCTCACGGCCCAGGCCCTGCTGCTCGAGCATGCTGAAGAGTTCGTCGGCCGAGCCCAGACCGCTGGACGCGGCGAGCTCCTCGGCGGCGGCGTTGACCTCCTCGTCCGTCGGCGCGATCGAGCGCGCCTCGGCCTCGGCGAGGAGGAGCTGGGTGTCCACGAGCCCCTCGGCCGTCTGCTGCTTGAGCTGGTCCTGGTCGACCTCCTGGCCCGTCATCTGCGACTGCATGAAGGCCTGCTGGAGCTGGCTGGCGTAGACCTGCTCGAACTCCTCGCGCGTGATCTCCACGCCGTCGACGACGGCGACGACGTCCGGCAGCCCTTCGAGGTCGGGCTCCGGCGCGGTCGGCATCGCGTCCGTGGGAGCCGTCTCCTCGGCGCTGGGCGCCTCGGCGGTCGGGTCGGTGGCGGCGTCGTCGTCGGCCGATCCGCAGCCCACGAGGGCGAGCAGGACGGCAGCGGTCGCCACGGCAACCTTGGTGCGCATGGGTGATCCTCTCGGGAGATGAGCCCCAAGCGTGCGGCCCTCCCCCACCGGGCGCAAGTACCCGTCCCCGTCCCACACCCCGGCGCGGGGCCGCGAGGCAGGACAGGGATCGCGGTGAGCACAGCGCTCAGCGCGTCCGGCCGCGCCCCGAGGGGCGACGCCGATTCCGCCGAGAGCGGAGCCCCGCTCAGCCCGCCCGGAGGTCGACGGCGTCGGCGTGAGCGGGCAGGTCCTCGGACTCGGCGAGCGCCCGCAGCGGGCCGGCGACCTTCCGCAGCGCGGCGTCGTCGTACTCGACGACCTGGACAGGCTTGAGGAAGGCCATGACGCTGAGCCCGGAGGCGAAGCGCGCCGTGCCGCCCGTCGGCAGCACGTGGTTGGACCCGGCGAGGTAGTCCCCGAGCGGCACCGGGCTCCAGGGCCCGACGAAGATCGCGCCGGCGTTGCGGATCCGGTCCGCGACGGCGGCGGCGTCGGCGGTCTGCACCTCCAGGTGCTCGGCGCCGTAGGCGTCGCACACGGCGATGCCCTGCTCGAGGTCGGTGACGAGGACCGTGCCGGACTGCGGGCCGGTGAGCGCGGTGCGCACCCGCTCGGCGTGCGTCGTCGCGGCGGCCTGGCGCTCGATCTCGGCGTCGACCGCGTCCGCGAGCTCGACGCTGTCGGTGACGAGCACGGAGGCGGCGGCGGGGTCGTGCTCCGCCTGGGAGATGAGGTCGGCGGCGACGAACCGCGGGTCGGCGCCGGCGTCGGCGAGCACGGCGATCTCGGTCGTGCCGGCCTCGGCGTCGATGCCCACGCGGCCCATGACCGCCCGCTTAGCGGCGGCGACGAAGATGTTGCCCGGCCCGGTGACGACGTCGACGGACGCGCACAGCCGCTCCCCGTCGCCGGTGCCCGGCTCACCGGCCGCCCCGTAGGCGAACATCGCCACGGCCTGCGCGCCACCGACGGCGTAGACCTCCTCGACCCCGAGGAGGGCGCACGCCGCGAGGATCGTCGGGTGCGGAAGGCCACCGAAGGCCTGCTGGGGCGGGCTCGCGACGGCGAGCGACGGGACGCCGGCCACCTGCGCGGCGACGACGTTCATGACGACGCTCGAGGGGTACACCGCCAGCCCGCCGGGCACGTACAGGCCCACCCGGCTCACCGGCACCCAGCGCTGGCGCACGTGCCCGCCGGGGAGGATCTCGGTGTCCCGCTCGGTCGGGAGCTGTGCCTCGTGGCCGGCGCGGTTGTGCACGACGGACAGCTCGAGGGCCTCGCGGACCTGCGGGTCGAGGTCGGCGAGCGCCTGCTGCAGCGCCTCCGCGGGCACCCGCAGGTGCTCGGGCCGCACGCCGTCGAAGCGCTCGGCGAGGTCGCGCAGGGCGAGGGCACCACGGTCGCGGACGTCCGCGATGATCGGGAGCACCTGGGCCAGGGCGGCCTCGACGTCGAGGGTGGCGCGCGGCAGCACGCCGGCGAGGTCGGAGACGTCACTTCCGCGGAGATCGATTCGCCTGAGCATGGCCCTGATCGTAATCCGCCCAGCCTCCGCCCCGCCGGGACGTCCGCCGTCGTGTCCCCCACCCCGCCGCCCGCCCCACCCCTTTCCGCCGAGAGCTGGATCGTGCACGGGTTCGCCGCCGGGCGGCCGGGCACGGCATGATCGGGGCATGGGTCAGGACCAGGTCGTTCCGGTCGAGGGCGAGATCCGCCTCGGCCAGTTCCTCAAGCTCGCCTCGCTCGCCGACTCCGGCGCGCAGGCACGCGAGCTCATCGCCGACGGCGCGGTGACCGTCGACGGTGAGGTCGAGACCCGCCGGGGCCGGCAGCTGGCCGCCGGGGCCCGGGTCGAGGTGGACCTGCCCACCGGGCCGGTCGCCGTCGTCGTGGGCTGAGCGCTACAGACCGGGCGCCCGGAATCTGTCGCGAGCCGCACACCGGGGCGGCTCGCCCGCTGGCTAGCGTGGCGGTGTTCCCCGCGAAAGGTGCTGCCATGACCGCCACCACCGTCCTCGCCGACTCCCTGCCCGCCGGCCTCGTGCGCGACGCCTCGCTCGTCGTCGGCGGCGCCGTGGTGACCGGAGTGCTCTCGCAGGTCGTCGTGCCGCTGCCGTTCACCCCCGTGCCGCTGTCCCTCGGCACCTTCGCCGTGCTCCTCGTCGGTGCGTCCCTCGGGCCGCTGCGCGGCACCCTGAGCCTGGCCCTGTACGTCCTCGCAGGGATGGGCGGCGTGCCCTGGTTCGCCGAGCAGACCGCCGGCTGGCACACCGCCTCCTTCGGCTACGTCCTCGGCTACGTCCTGGCCGCGGGGCTCGTCGGCGTGCTCGCCCGCCACCGCGCGGACCGCCGCCCGCTCCCCATGCTCGCCGCCGCCCTGCTCGCGACGACCGCGGTGTACGCCGGCGGGGTGCCGTGGCTCATGGTGAGCCTCGAGGTCGGGCTCGGGGAGGCGCTCGTCCTCGGTGTGCTCCCCTTCCTCCTCGGCGACGCGCTCAAGGCCGCAGCCGCCGCCGGCCTCCTGCCCGCCGCGTGGCGCCTGCTCGGCCGCTCCGCACACTGAGCCGGCCCGGCCGAACCCTGCGTCGGAGCGTCGAAACCTGCCACCACGTACCCCGACGCGGCGTCGAGGCAAGCCTGCGACCTTGATCCCGGCCCCGTCACGCCGACCGGGGCCGACTTGGTGGCAGGATCCGGCGCCGACGACCGCGCGCCGCGGGGCCGGCGAGCGCTAGTCGGTAGCGAGGTCCAGGCCCAGTGCGAGGTGGTCGGAGACGTCCTGCCGTCGCACGAACGTCCGGCGCACGGGCGGCAGCGTTCCCTGCCCGAGGGCGTGGTCGAGCTGCAGCCGCGGGCGGGGTGAGGGGTAGGTGACGCCCCGTGCGAGGAGCCGCATCCCCGAGGCCCGGCGGGCGAGTCCGCCGGGCAGGTTGAGGTCGCCGAGGAGCACCGCCGGGCCGGGCAGTGTGCGCAGCCAGGCGGCGGTTCGGCGCAGCTGGACGGCGTTGACGCCGGGGACGAAGGACAGGTGGGTGGAGGCGACGGTGAGCGGGCCGGCCGGCGTGTGCACGCGAGCGGCGAGCACCACCCGCGGCTCGTCGCGCAGCAGCATCACTCCCCCGCCGGGCACGGGCACCGGCAGCCGGACGAAGGGCGCCGGCGCCAGCCGCAGGACGTGCCAGGACTCCACCGGCAGGCGGGAGAGCAGCGCGATGCCGTAGGCGTCGTCGGAGGCGTCCTCGTCCGCCGCCAGGGCGGGACGCCACTCGAAACCGGGCTCCCCGATCACCGCCGGGACGAACCGCCAGTGCGCCGCGCCCGCCGCCTCCGCCGCGAGGGCCGCCACGTCCAGCCGGCCGGAGCGCGGCTGGCCGCGGTCGACCTCCTGGAGTGCGAGGACGTCGGCGCGCAGGGAGGCCACGGCCCGCGCGAACCGGGTGGCGTCCACCCGCCCGTCGGGGCCGCGGCCGTGGAACACGTTCCACGTCGTCAGCCGGGTGAGGCCCGGCACCGTCGGAGCCGGGGCCACGCGAGCACTCTAGTTGCGGGTCCCGAGCCAGGCCCCTCGGGCGTCAGGTGAGGCAGCCGGGCCCGAGGAGCGCCTTGAGGTCGCCGAACAGCGCGGTGGACGGCTCGACGCGGAAGGAGTCCTCCAGCCGCATCGTCGTCGAGCGCCCCGGGCTGGTGAGCCGCAGGCGCACCTCCGAGCGTCCCGGGTGGTCGGTGAGGATGCCCTTGAGCCGCTCGACGAGCGGCGCGGTGCACCGGTTGGCGGCGAGCGTGAGCTGCACCGGCCCGTCGGTGGCCTGGGAGACGTCGGGCAGGCTCATCTCCGCGGCGTAGATCGTCGGGATGTCGTCGCGGCGGTTGAGCCGTCCCCGCACCGTGATGATCGAGTCCTCGGCGAGCATGGTGGAGACGGTCGAGTAGGTCTGGGGGAAGAAGAGCACCTCGATGGCGCCCTCGAGGTCCTCGACCGTCGCGATGGCCCACGGGTTGCCGTTCTTCGTCATCTTGCGCTGCAGCGAGGTGACGAGACCGGCGACCGTCACCGACGAGCCGTCGGCGCGCGTCTCGTCGGTGAGCAGGGTGGCCACCGAGACGTCCGCCGCCCGCTGGAGCACGTGCTCCAGCCCGAACAGCGGGTGGTCCGAGACGTACAGGCCGAGCATCTGCCGCTCGAAGGTGAGCTTCTCCCGCTTGTCCCACTCGGGCAGGTCGGGGATGTCGATGGTGAAGCCGGAGCCGGCCGCCCCGTCGTCGCCGCCGAGCCCGGCGAAGAGGTCGAACTGGCCGACCGCCTCGTTGCGCTTGACGTCGATGACCATGTCGATGGCCTCCTCGTGACGGGCGAGGAGCGCCCGTCGCGTGTGCCCGAGGGAGTCGAAGGCACCGGCCTTGATGAGCGACTCGATCGTGCGCTTGTTGCACACGACGGCGGGCACCTTGTCGAGGAAGTCCTGGAAGGAGGTGTAGGCGCCCTTCTCCTCGCGGGCCGCGATGATCGCCTCGACGACGTTCGCGCCGACGTTGCGCACCGCCGCGAGACCGAAGCGGATCTCCTCCCCGACGGCCGCGAAGGAGCCCACCGAGGTGTTGACGTCCGGCGACAGCACGCTGATGCCCATGTGCCGGGCCTCACCGAGGTACAGCCCCAGGCGGTCCTTGTTGCCCTGCGTCGAGGTGAGCAGGGCGGCCATGTACTCCGTGGGGAAGTTGGCCTTGAGGTAGGCGGTCCAGTAGGAGATGATCCCGTAGGCCGCCGAGTGCGCCTTGTTGAAGGCGTAGTCGGAGAAGGGCAGGAGGATGTCCCACAGCGTCTTGACCGCCTGCGGGGAGTAGCCGCGCTCGAGCATGCCGGCCTCGAAGCTGGCGAACTGCTTGTCCAGCTCGGCCTTCTTCTTCTTGCCCATCGCGCGACGCAGCAGGTCGGCCTGGCCCAGGGTGTACCCGGCGACCTTCTGCGCGATCGCCATCACCTGCTCCTGGTACACGATGAGGCCGTAGGTGGTGCCGAGGATCTCGGCGAGCGCCTCCTCGAGCTCCGGGTGGATCGGCTCGATCTTCTGCTGGCCGTTCTTGCGCAGCGCGTAGTTCGTGTGGGAGTTCGCGCCCATCGGGCCGGGGCGGTAGAGCGCGCCGACGGCGGAGATGTCCTCGAAGTTGTCGGGGCGCATGAGGCGCAGCAGGGTGCGCATGCCGGCGCCGTCGAGCTGGAACACCCCGAGCGTGTCGCCGCGGCCGAGCATGGCGTAGGTCAGCGGGTCGTCCAGCGGGAGGCGCTCGAGGTCGGGCACCTCCTTGCCGTTGCGCTCGATGTTCTCCAGCGCGTCGTCGATGACCGTGAGGTTGCGCAGGCCGAGGAAGTCCATCTTCAGCAGCCCGAGGTTCTCGCACTGCGGGTAGTCGAACTGGGTGATGATCGCGCCGTCCTGCGGGCGCAGCATCACCGGGATGACCTCCTGGAGCGGCTCGCTGGACATGATGACGGCGCAGGCGTGCACGCCCCACTGCCGCTTGATGCCCTCCAGGCCCTGCGCGGTCTCGACGACGGCCTGGGCGTCGGGGTCCGAGGCGTGCAGCTGGCGGAACTCCTCGGCCTCGTTGTACCGCTTGTCGCGCGGGTCGAAGATGCCGGCGAGGGTGATGTCCTTGCCCATGACCGACGGCGGCATCGCCTTGGTGAGCTTCTCCCCCATCTGGAAGGGGTAGTCCAGGACGCGCGCGGAGTCCTTGAGCGCCTGCTTGGCCTTGATGGTGCCGTAGGTGACGACCTGCGCGACGCGGTCGTCGCCGTACTTCTCGGTGACGTACCGGATGACCTCACCGCGCCGGCGCTCGTCGAAGTCGACGTCGAAGTCGGGCATCGACACGCGGTCGGGGTTGAGGAAGCGCTCGAAGATCAGGCCGTGCTGGAGGGGGTCGAGGTCGGTGATGCGCATCGCGTAGGCGACCATCGACCCGGCGCCGGAGCCACGACCCGGGCCGACGCGGATCCCGCGGCTCTTGGCCCAGTTGATGAAGTCGGCGACGACGAGGAAGTAGCCGGGGAAGCCCATCTGGGTGATGACGTCGACCTCGTAGCGGGCCTGCTTCTCGACGTGGTCGGGCACGCCGTCCGGGAAGCGGTAGGCCAGGCCCTTCTGCACCTCCTTGACGAACCACGAGTGCTCGTCCTCGCCCTCGGGCACGGGGAAGCGCGGCATGTAGTTCGCGCCGTCGGCGGCCGTGCGGAAGGTGACGTCGCACTGCTCGGCGACGAGCAGGGTGTTGTCGCAGGCCTCGGGCAGCTCGGCGAACAGCCCGCGCATCTCGGCGGCAGAGCGCAGGTAGTAGGTGTCGCCGGTGAAGGCGAAGCGGCTGCCGCCCTCGTCGTACGTGGGCTCGGTGAGCTTGGAGCCGGACTGGAGCGCGAGCATGACCTCGTGGGTCTTGGCGTCCTCGGGGCGCGTGTAGTGGGAGTCGTTCGTCGCGATGAGCGGCGCACCGATCTCCCGGGCCAGGCGCAGGAGGTCGCTCGTCACCCGGCGCTCGATGTCCAGCCCGTGGTCCATGAGCTCGACGTAGTAGTTCTCCTTGCCGAAGATGTCCTGCATCTCCCCGGCGGCCCGCAGCGCCTCGTCGTACTGGCCCAGGCGGATGCGGGTCTGCACCTCCCCCGAGGGGCAGCCGGTGGTGGCGAGGAGGCCCTCGGCGTGGGTGGAGATGAGCTCGCGGTCCATCCGCGGCCACTTGCCCATCTGCCCCTCGAGGGAGGCACGCGAGCCGAGCCGGAAGAGGTTGTTCATCCCCTTGTTGTTGCGCGCGAGCAGCGTCATGTGGGTGTAGGCACCGCGCGCGGAGACGTCGTCCTTGGCCTGGTACTCCTCGCCCCAGCGCACCCGGGACTTGTCGAAGCGTGAGGTGCCCGGCGTGACGTAGGCCTCCAGGCCGATGATCGGCTTGACGCCGTGCCGCTGGGCCGCGGACCAGAAGTCGAAGGCCCCGAAGAGGTAGCCGTGGTCGGTGATCGCCAGCGCCGGCTGACCCAGCCGGGCCGCCTCGGCGAGCAGCTCGTCGACCTTGGAGGCACCGTCGAGCATGGAGTACTCGGTGTGCACGTGGAGGTGGGCGAAGTTGTCGGATCCTCCAGCAGCCATGCCGGTCAGTCTAGGTCGGACCACCCACGTCCCCGGCCTCGGCCGAGGGAGATCCTGGTCGCTCGGCGTGTCGTCCGGACGGGCTCCCGGCGGTGAGCGTGCGGGCCATGTCCTGGTGCCAGATCCCGGCGTCGAGGTACCGCTCGCCGCTCACCGGCGCGTACCCGAGGGCGCGGTAGAAACCCATCGCCGCCTCCTGCGCGCTGAGCACGACCTCGACGGCGCCCGGCGCGCCCACGGCGTGGCGCTCGAGGGCGAGGTCCTCCAGCGCCCGCACGAGCAGCGCGCCCACCCCGCGCCCGCGGTGCTCGCGGAGCACCGCGAGCCGGCCGAGGTGGACGTGGCCCGGCGCGTCGAGGAGGAGGCGTCCGGTGCCGACGACGGCGTCGCCGTCGAGCGCGAGCACGTGGCTCGTCGTCGGGGCCTCGTCGAGGTCGTCGACCTCGAGCTCGGCCGGTACGCGCTGCTCGTCGACGAAGACGGCGAAGCGCACCGCCCACGCCTCCTCGAGCTGGGCGCGGGTGGTGACGAGGGTGGTGCGCACGCTCACCGCACGCCCTCGCGCACCGCCTCCAGTGCTGCGGCGAGGTCCTCGGGGTACTCGCTCGCCACGACGACGGGGTGCCCGTCGCGCGGGTGGGCGAAGCCGAGGCGAACTGCGTGCAGCCACTGGCGGGTGAGCCCGAGCTTGCGGGCGAGCACCGGGTCCGCCCCGTAGGTCGTGTCACCCACGCACGGGTGACGCAGCGCCGAGGTGTGCACGCGGATCTGGTGCGTGCGGCCGGTCTCGAGGTGGATCTCGAGCAGCGAGGCGCCGGGCATCGCCTCGAGCGTCTCGTAGTGGGTGATCGAGGGCTTGCCGCCGGCGACGACGGCGAAGCGGTAGTCGTGCCGGGGGTCGCGGCCCACGGGGGCGTCGATCGTCCCGGCGAACGGGTCCATGTGGCCCTGGACGAGCGCGTGGTAGACCTTCTCGACCGTGCGCTCCTTGAAGGCGCGCTTGAGCACGGAGTAGGCGAGCTCGGTCTTGGCGACGACCATGAGGCCCGAGGTGCCGACGTCGAGGCGGTGGACGATGCCCTGCCGCTCGGCCGCCCCCGAGGTGGAGACGCGGTAGCCGGCGGCCTGGAGCCCGCCGACGACGGTGGGGCCCTCCCAGCCGGGGCTGGGGTGGGCGGCCACCCCGACGGGCTTGTCGACGACGACGACGTCCTCGTCCTCGAAGACCACCCGCAGCCCGGGCACGGGCTCCGGCGGGGCGGCGGCCGCGGCGGGCGGGTCGGGGATCGTGACCTCGAGCCAGCCGCCCGCGACGAGTCGGTCGGACTTGCCGAGCACGCGCCCGTCGAGCAGCACCGCGCCCGCTTCGGCGAGCTCGGCCGCGCGGGTGCGGGAGAAGCCGAGGAGCCGGGCGAGCGCCGCGTCGACCCGCTCGCCGGCCAGGCCGTCGGGCACGGGCAGGGAGCGGGTCTCAGGCATCGCCGTCGTCCGCGAGTCGGGCCTCGCGCCGGCTGCGGGGGCGCCGGCGAGGCGTCTCCTGCGCGGGCGGGACGGGCTCGTCCTGCTCGGCGGCCGGGGCCGGCTGGTCGGGGGCCGCGGGGCGGTCGGACTCCTCCCGGGGCGCGCTCGCGCCGGTGGGCGTCCAGTCGGGCGTCGGGGTGTCCGCGACCGGCACGGCGCCCGGAGCGGCGACCTCGCTCGCGGAGGGGGCCCCGGAGACCCAGGTGGCGACGTCGACGTCGTCGTCGGTGGGGCGCGGGACCTCGCCGGAGAACTCGTCCTCGGCGTCGAGCGGCTCCTCGCTCAGGTCCTCGTCCTCGGTGCCGGGACGGGGCTCGGCGTCCTCCTGCCCGTCCGACACTCGGGTGCCGTCGACCTCGAGGCCGAGGAGCGCGAGGATCGCGATGAGCACGGCGGCGGCGACGATGGCGATGTCGGCGACGTTGCCGACGAACCAGCCGTTGTAGTTGATGAAGTCGACGACGTGGCCGCGTGCGAAGCCGGGCTCGCGCAGCAGCCGGTCGTAGAGGTTGCCGATCGCCCCGCCGAGCAGCAGGCCCAGTGCCACCGCCCACGCGGTCGAGCGCAGGCGCCGGGCCACCCGCACGACGACGATGACGACCCCGATGCTGATGACCGTGAAGACCCACGTCATCCCGGTGGCGATGGAGAACGCCGCGCCGGGGTTGTAGATGAGCTGGAGACCGAGGAGGTCACCGACCAGCGGGACGATGACGCCCTGCGTGAGGTTGGCCTCTGCGAGGTACTTCGTCACCTGGTCGGCGACGGCGATCCCCACCGCGAGTGCGACGAGGAGGGCGATCCGCCCGCGCCGGCGCCGCTGCTGCTGCGTCATGCCTGTCCTTCCATGCCGACGGCGGCGGTCCGCTGGACCGCCGCC
>NZ_VDFS01000063.1:38455-40798 GCF_006151955.1 Georgenia sp. 311
ATGTTGCCCCGGCCCTCGACGTCGGAGAGCAGCGACTCGAGGTAGCTCTTGAGGCGGGTCCGGTAGTCCCGCTCGAAGACGCGCAGCTCGTCGATCTTGCGCTCGAGGAGCGAGCGCTCCTGCTCGAGCTGGGCGAGCGTGCGGTTGTGGGTGTCCTCGGCCTCGCGGACGATCCGCTCGGCCTCGGTGCGGGCCTCGTGGAGGATCCGGTCACCCTCCTGCTTGCCGTTGTTGACGTACTCGTCGTGCACGCGCTGGGCGAGGGCGAGCATCCCGGTGGCGGAGGTCGGCTCGTCGCCGCTCTCGACGGGAGCAGCGGCCTCGGCGACCGGCGCCGCGGCCTGCGGCGCGAAGGCCGGCTCCGGCTCGGGCTCGGGCTCCGGCTCGGGGGCGGGAGCAGGGGCGGCGGGCTGCTGCGGCTGCTCGCCGCTGCTGAGCTCGGCGATCCGCCGCTCGGCGGCCGCGAGCTTCGCCTTGAGCTCCTCGTTCTCGTTGCTCAGGGAGCTCAGCGTGTTGACGACCTCGTCCAGGAAGTCGTCGACCTCGTCCTGGTCGTAGCCCTCCCGGAACTTCGTCGGCTGAAACTTCTTGTTCAGCACGTCGTCTGCTGTGAGCAGCGCCATAGTCGTCACCTCGGTAGTTCGGTCGTTCGGTCGTGAGCGCCCGCGCGGCTCACGGGACCACGTTAGCGGAACGTTACTAGAGCGAGCGCATACGCGCCGCGAGCCGTCACATCAGGGACAGCGCGGCTGCGACACGCATCGCGATGCTCACCCCGAGGAACAGGATGATGAACCCCAGGTCGAGCGCGATCCCCCCGAGCCGGAGCGGGGGGATGTAGCGACGCAGCCAGTTGAGCGGCGGGTCGGTGAGCGTGTAGACGGCTTCCGCGACGACGAGGAGCACGCCGCGCGGACGCCAGTCCCGGGCGAAGACCTGCACCCAGTCGAGGACGAGCCGCCCGATGAGGACGAGAAGGTAGAGCAGGAGCAGGAAGTAGACGATCGAGAAGAGCAGGTCCACGTCAGCTCTGGTTGAACAGGCGGCCGGGGCCGCCGTCGGGCTCACCGGCGCCGGCCACCTCGACACTCGCGGGGGACAGCAGGAAGACCCTGTTGGTCACCCGCTCGATCGAGCCGTGCAGCCCGAAGACGAGCCCGGCGGAGAAGTCCACCATGCGCTTGGCCTCGGTCTCGCTCATGCCGGTGAGGTTCATGATCACGGGGGTCCCGTCGCGGAACGCCTCGCCGATGACCCTGGCCTCGTTGTAGGTGCTCGGGTGGACCGTGCTGATGCGGCGCAGGTCGTGCTCGACCGGCTCGGGCGCGGGCACGACCCGCATCGGCGTCACCTGCACCGGCCGCTCGTGACGGTCGTGGCGCTCGGCGCGCGGCTCTGCCACGGCGGACTCCTCGTGACGGGGGGCGTCGAGCTCGTCGACATAGTCACCCTCGTCCTCGGACAGTCCGAGGTACGCCATCGTCTTGCGCAGTGCTCCGGCCATGACTGCTCCCGTCCTCTCTGCGATCACACCTCGTGCCGCTCCTGTGATGTGACGCTAGACCAGCGCCGTCCCCTCGGCACGGACGAGTCGCGGCGTGTCGCGCGCGGGTGTCAGGCGGGGTGGACGACGCCGGCGAGACGGCCGGTGCGCCCGTCGCGCCGGTAGGAGTAGAACCGCTCGTCCTCGGCGGTGCACAGGTCCAGCCGCTGCACGCGGCGCACGCCGGCGGCGCGCAGCTGCGCGGCCACACCGGCGGGCAGGTCGAGGGCGGGGGTGCCCCAGGAGGTCTCGGCGCACGCCTCCGGCACGGCGCTGGCGACGTCCTCGCGCATCTCGCCGGGCACCTCGTAGCAGCGTCCGCAGATGCTCGGGCCGAGGCTCGCGTAGAGGTCCTCCACCACCGCGCCGCGGGCGCCGAGCTCCGCGAGTGCCGCGGCGACGACGCCGCCGACCATGCCCTGACGGCCGACGTGGACGGCGGCGACCTGCGCGCCGTCGGGCGTGGCGAGGAGGAGGGGGACGCAGTCGGCGACCATGACGGCCACCGCCGGCGTCGTGGGGCCGTTGCGGAGGGCGACGAGCGCGTCGCACTCCCCCGCGGTCACGGCCTCCGCGGCAGGGGGCGCGGTGACCGTGACGACCCGGGCGCCGTGCACCTGGCTCATCCAGGTGACGCGCTGCCCGAGCGCGCGGTCGAGGAGCGCACGGTTGGCGGTGACGGACTCGTCGTCGTCACCGACGTGCGGGCCGAGGTTGAGCCCGCCGTCACCGTCCTGGGCGGCGTAGCGCCCTCCGGAGACGCCACCGGCGCGCGTGGTGAAGACACCACGCGCGCCGGG
>NZ_VDFS01000063.1:41128-53439 GCF_006151955.1 Georgenia sp. 311
AGTCGGGGATGTCGAGGTCCTCCTCGCGACGACCGCGGACCGGCTCCTCGTCGAAGACGCGCGGCACCTCGAGCGGCCGGCGCTGCTCGCCCTCGCGACCCGCGTAGACCGGCTCGGGCTCCGGGGCCCGCTCGGGGCTGGCAGCCACGACGGGGCTCGGCGCGACGACCGGCTCGGGAGTGCTCGGGGCGCTGTCGAGGGCGACGGGCGCCTCGGCCGCACGACGGCGCGCGGGAGGCATCGCGACGGGCTTGGCCGTGGGCTCGTCGAACCCGGCGGCGATGACGGTGACGCGCACCTCGTCGCCGAGGGCGTCGTCGATGACGTTTCCGAAGATGATGTTGGCCTCGGGGTGCGCGGCCTCCTGGACGAGGCGGGCGGCCTCGTGGATCTCGAAGAGGCCGAGGTCGCTGCCACCCTGGATGGAGAGCAGGACGCCGTAGGCGCCGTCGATGCTCGCCTCGAGGAGCGGGGAGGAGATCGCCAGCTCGGCGGCCTGGACCGCGCGGTCCTCACCACGGGCCGAGCCGATGCCCATGAGGGCGCTGCCCGCGCCCTGCATGACGGACTTGACGTCGGCGAAGTCGAGGTTGATGAGACCGGGGGTGGTGATGAGGTCGGTGATCCCCTGGACACCCGACAGGAGCACCTGGTCGGCGCTCTTGAAGGCGTCGAGGACCGAGACGTTGCGGTCGGAGATCGACAGCAGACGGTCGTTGGGGATGACGATGAGGGTGTCGACCTCGTCGCGCAGCGCCTCGATGCCGGACTCTGCCTGGGTGGAGCGGCGCCGACCCTCGAAGGTGAAGGGGCGGGTGACCACGCCGATGGTGAGCGCGCCGAGCGAACGGGCGATCCGGGCGACGACGGGCGCGCCGCCGGTGCCGGTGCCGCCGCCCTCGCCGGCGGTCACGAAGACCATGTCGGCCCCGCGCAGGACCTCCTCGATCTCCTCCGCGTGGTCCTCGGCGGCCTTCTTGCCCACCTCGGGGTCCGCGCCGGCCCCGAGCCCGCGCGTGAGCTCACGGCCCACGTCGAGCTTGACGTCGGCGTCGCTCATGAGGAGCGCCTGGGCGTCGGTGTTGACGGCGATGAACTCCACGCCCTTCAACCCGACCTCGATCATCCGGTTGACGGCGTTGACACCGCCACCTCCGATGCCCACCACCTTGATCACTGCTAGGTAGTTCTGCGGTGCCGCCACGTCGGCCCCCTCACTTGAGTCTGCTGCTGGTCCACACGGCCTAACCCTCAATCTCTACCTCAGGGTTAGACTTATGTCATTCTCTGGCACCCGAACGCTAGGGGCCGACGAGGGCACCGGCAACGACCTCGGCAGGTGTGTCGCACGCGCCTGTGCGGTGTCCCCCGTCACCCCTGCACCGCCGCACCCCCTCCCGCCGAGCGCCGGATCGTGCGCAGGGTCAGTCGGAGAGGGTCGGGGAGCGCGGGACGGTGACGTCGTAGACCGCGGCCGGGCGCTCCCGCACGACGGCGAGGACGGCGGCCTTGAGCTCGGACTCGGCCACGTCGCCCCACAGCACCCGGGCGCCGTCGGTGAGCTCGAGGGTGATCGACGCGGGGTTCGTCGCCCCGGCGGTCGCGACCTCCGCCCGCAGCTCCGCGGGCAGCTGGGCGAGGACCGCGAGCACGGCCTCGAGGGTCTGGCCTGCCCGCTCGCCGGACAGCGGCACGGTGACGCGCGGCAGCCCTTCGGGCGGCTCGGCGACGGAGCCCACGACGACGCCGTCGACGTCGAGCAGGACGAGCCCTTCCTCGGCCGTCGCCGCGGCGACCGGCACGCGGGCGGTGACCTGCACGGACAGTCCGCGCGGCCAGGAGCGGCTGACGTCCACCGAGCGCACGGTGGTGATCGCGCCGACCTGCTCGGTGAGGCCGGCGGTGTCGAGCCGGGTGAGCGGGACGCCCTCGTGCCGCATGACGACGTCCATCACCGCCTCGACGGGGACGGTCGTCCCCTCCCCCGCCCCCGAGACGGTGACCTGCTCGACGTCGAGGGCGAGCAGCGGCGAGGCGAGCAGCGCCCAGGCGAGGGCGCCGACGGTGACGAGGACACCGACGGCGAGGAGCACCTTGCGCCACGCGAGCCGTCGCTGGGCGCGCGTGCGCTCGGCGAGGCGCTCGAGGAACCCCGGCCCGGCGGGCCGGCTGTCCTCGGGGCGCTGGCGCACCGGCAGCCAGCGCCGCGCGCGCTCGGTCGGCACCGGCTCACGGGCGGGCTGCTGCCGCGCGGCCGGCGGCGTCACGGTCGTCCGGCCGCGCTCCTCCTGGACCGGGACGTGCGGGGTGGGTCCGGGGCGCGGCAGGCGCGGCTGGGCGGGCGGCCTCACGCCCGCTCCTCCAGCAGGCGCACGATGCGCGGTCCGAGCTCGGTGACGTCCCCGGCGCCCATCGTGAGGAGCAGGTCTCCGGGGCGGGCGAGACCGGCGACGACGGCCGCGGCCTCCTCCCGGTCGGCCACGTAGCGCCCGGCAGCGGTGCGCCGCGTGATGAGGGAGCCGTCGACGCCCTCGACCGGGTCCTCGCGGGCGGCGTAGACGTCGGTGACGACGACCTCGTCCGCGAGCGAGAGCGCGTCGGCGAACTCGGCGGCGAAGGCCACGGTCCGGGAGTACAGGTGCGGCTGGAAGAGCACGAGGACGCGTCCGTCACCGGCGGCCAGGCGGGCGGCGGTGAGCGTGGCGGCGACCTCCGTCGGGTGGTGGGCGTAGTCGTCGACGACCCGCACGCCGGCGGCGCTCCCCCGGTCCTCGAAGCGGCGACCGGTGCCGCGGAAGGAGCCGAGGGCGGCGGCGAGGGCGTGGGGGTCGGCGCCGAGGGCGACGCCCGCGCACCACGCACCGGTCGCGTTGCGCACGTTGTGCTCCCCGGTGGCGGCGAGCTCGAGCGGCACCGGGCCCTGCGGCGTGCTCAGCACCGCGCTCGCCCCGGCCGCGCCGAGGGCGAGGTCGGTGACCCGCACGTGGCCCTCCCCCACGCCCGGCGCCGCGCCGGTGCCGTAGGTGAGGACCCGGGTCCCGGTGGCGCGCCGGGCCAGGCGCAGCGCGCCGGCGTCGTCGGCGCACACGACGAGCACACCCGTCACGCGCCCGGCGAAGTCGACGAAGGCCTGCTCGAAGGCCTCGCGCGAGCCGTAGTGGTCGAGGTGGTCGGGCTCGACGTTGGTGACGACGGCGACGGCGGGACGGTAGTTGAGGAAGGAGCCGTCGGACTCGTCGGCCTCGGCGACGAACGCCCGACCCCGCCCGAGGTGCGCCCCGCTGCCGAGCCCGGCGACCTGGCCGCCGATCGCCCAGCTCGGGTCGGCGCCGACCCCGGAGAGCGCGACGGCGAGCATCGCCGACGTCGTCGTCTTGCCGTGGGCTCCCGCGACCGCGACGAAGTCCTGGCCCTCGGCAGCGACGACGAGCGCCTGGGAGCGGTGGATCACCGGCAGGCCGAGCTCACGCGCCCGGACGAGCTCGGGGTTGTCGGGCCGCACCGCCGTGGAGACGACGACGGTCGCGTCCGGGGGCACGTGCGCGGCGTCGTGCCCGACGTAGGCCGTGATGCCGGCGGCGCGCAGCCGCTCGAGCGTCGCGCTCGGGCGGGCGTCGGACCCGCTGACCTGGAGCCCACGGGCGGCGAGGAGCTCGGCGACGGGCGCCATGCCCGCCCCGCCGATGCCGATGAGGTGGTAGCGCGTCATCGTCCCTCCCGGGCCGCCGAGATCACGAGGTCGGCCAGGCGTGCGGCGCCGTCGCGGACACCTGCCCCGGCGGCGGCGCGACCCATCGCGGCGAGCCCGTCGCGGTCGGCGAGCAGCTCGAGGAGCGGGCCGGTGATGTAGCCGGCGGTGAGGTCCGCGTCGTCGACGAGCCGGCCCCCGCCCGCGGCGACGACGTCGGCGGCGTTGCGCCGCTGCTCGCCGTTGCCGATCGGCAGGGGGACGTAGACAGCGCCGATCCCGAGCGCGGCGAGCTCGCTCACCGTGCCCGCGCCCGAGCGGGCCAGGACGAGGTCGGCGGCCGCGTAGGCGCTGGCCATGTCGTCGAGGTAGGGCAGCACGTGGTAGCCGTGCAGGCCTGCGGTCGCGGCGCGGACCGGCTCGTCCTTGCCCTGGCCGGTGAGGTGGAGGACCTGCACGCCGGCGGCGTCGAGCGCGGCGGCGCCGGCGGACACGGCGTCGTTGATCCGCTGCGCGCCGAGCGAGCCGCCGGTGACGAGCAGCGTCGTGGCGTCGGGGTCCAGGCCGAGGGCAGCGGCGCCCGCCCGGCGGCGGGCGGCGGCGTCGGCCGCGCGCTCGGCGACGAGCTCGGCGATGGGCGCGCGCAGCGGCAGCCCGGTGAGCGTGGCGTGGGGCAACGGGGTGCCGGGGAAGGTGACGGCGACGTGGCGCGCCCAGCGGGCGCCGAGCCGGTTGGCCAGGCCCGGCCGGGCGTTCTGCTCGTGGACGACGATCGGCACCCCGAGCCGGCGGGCGGCGAGGTAGGCGGGCGTGGCGACGTACCCGCCGAAGCCGACGACGACCTCGGCGCGGCTCTCCTCGACGGCCGCGGCGGCGCGGCGGACGGCGTCACGCAGGCGCCCGGGAAGGCGCAGGAGGTCCGGGGAGGGCCGGCGCGGCAGCGGGGCACGGGGGACGACGCGCAGGGGCAGGCCGGCCGCGGGCACGAGACGTGACTCCAGGCCCTCGGCCGTGCCGAGCACGGTGAGCGCGGCACCCTCGGGACGGGCCGCGAGCTCGGCGGCGGTGGCGAGGAGGGGGTTGACGTGACCGGCGGTGCCCCCGCCGGCGAGCAGGACGCGCAGCTCAGCCACGACCGCGACCCCCCACCACGGCGAGGGACCGGCGCACCGCACCGCGCCGCGCGCGCAGTCCGGCGGCGGCGCCCGGCTCGTCGCGGGCGAAGGCGAGGACGACGCCCATGGCGAGCAGGGTCGCGATGAGCGCGGAGCCGCCGGCGGAGACGAGTGGCAGCGGCACACCGATGACCGGCAGGAGCCCGATGACGACCCCGATGTTGATGAGCGCCTGGCCCAGGATCCACGCGGCGATGGCCCCGGTGGTGATCTTGACGAACGGGTCGGGGTGGCGGCGCACGATGCGGAGCAGCCCCAGGGCGAGGACGGTGAACAGGCCGAGGACGAGGAGGGTGCCGAGCAGCCCGAGCTCCTCACCGATGATGGCGAAGATGAAGTCGTTGTGCGCCTCGGGCAGGTAGGCCCACTTCTCCCGGGAGGCGCCCAGCCCCACCCCGGAGATGCCGCCGGTACCCAGGCCGTAGAGACCGTGGAGGGTCTGGTAGCACGCGCCCGACTCGTCGCAGTCGCCGCCGAAGACGGCCATGACGCGCTGGATCCGGTTGGGCGAGGCGATGACGAGGAAGGAGACGACGGCGGCGCCGGCGACGGCCGCGATCCCGAACCAGCGCATCGGCACGCCGGCGACGAACATCGCCCCGGCGACGACCGCGGCGACGACGAGCGCCGTGCCGAGGTCACGCCCGACGAGGACGAGGCCGATCGCCACGGCGGCGACGACGAGCCCCGGGACGAGGACGTGCTGCCACCGGTGGAGCAGGTGGGCCTTGCGTGCCAGGACGAGGCCGAGCCACACGGCGAGGGCGAGCTTGAGGAACTCCGAGGGCTGGACGGTCTGCCCGGTGCCCGGGATGAGGATCCAGTTCGTGTTGCCCTTCGCGCCGCGCGCGAGCGGGGTGAAGATCAGCGCCTGGAGGAGCAGGCCGACGCCGAGCGCGGGCCAGGCGAGCTTGCGGTACCAGGCGACGGGGACGCGGCTGGCGACGACCATGAGCGGCAGCCCGATGAGCGCGAACGTCGCCTGGTTGAGGAAGTGGCCCCACGGGCTGCCGGTCTCCCGGATCGAGGTGATCGAGGAGGCCGACAGGACCATGACGACGCCGATGGCGAGCAGCAGGAGGACCGCCCCGCCGACGAGGTAGTAGCTGAGCACGGCCGGGCCGCGCACGGCGGAGGTCTCACGCGCGCCGGTCCGCATCGCCCCGCGCCCGGCCCCCGGGGCGAGGGCACGCGCGGCGCGTGCCGGCTGGACCGCCGTCATCCCGGCTCCCCCGGCAGCGCGCGGACCGCCGCGGCGAAGGCGTCCCCCCGGGCGCCGTAGTCGGTGAACTGGTCCATCGACGCGCACGCCGGGGCGAGCAGCACGGTGTCACCCGGGCGGGCGAGCCGGGCGGCTGCGGCGACGGCAAGAGGCATCACGCCCTCAGTGTCACCAGCCTCCACCTCGGTGACCGGCACATCCGGTGCGTGTCGTGCAAGTGCCGCGCGCAGCGGGGCCCGGTCCACGCCGATGAGCACGACGGCGCGCAGCCGGTCGGCGACGCCGCGGACGAGCTCGTCGAAGGTCGCACCCTTGGCCAGGCCCCCGGCCACCCACACCCCGCGCCCGGGCGGCAGCGCGCCGAGGCTGGCGCGGGCGGCGTGGGCGTTGGTGGCCTTGGAGTCGTCGACCCAGGTGACGCCGTCGCGCGTGGCGACGGTCTCGATCCGGTGCCGCCCCCCGGTGAAGGAGCGCAGCCCGGCGGCCACGGCGGCGGGCTCCACGCCTCGTGCGCGGGCGAGCGCGGCGGCGGCCAGGGCGTCGGCGAGGACGTGACGGGGCACCTCTCCGCCGTCGGCCGGGGCCAGGTGGGCGAGGTCGGCGAGCGTCGCGAGCGGCACCGCGTGCGTCTGGCGGCGCCGGTCGAAGGCGCGGTCGCACAGGACGTCCTCGACGAGGCCGAGCTCCCCGACGGCGGGGGCACCCAGCCGGGTGCCCACGGCCCGCGCCCCCTCGGCGACGTCGGCCTCCTCGACCATGGCCCGGGTCACGTCGTCGGTGTAGACGCACGCGACGCGGGTGCGGGCGTAGACCCGTGCCTTGTCCTCGCGGTAGGCGGCGAACGACCCGTGCCAGTCGATGTGGTCGGGGGCGAGGTTGAGGCAGACGGAGGCGAGCGGCGCGACGCTGTGGGTGAGGTGGAGCTGGAAGCTCGACAGCTCGACGGCGAGCGCGTCGGCCCGGCCCTCGGCGACGACCCGCACGACCGGCGTGCCGACGTTGCCGACGGCCGGGGCGTGCAGCCCCGCCGCGGTGAGGATCGAGGAGAGCATGCCGACCGTCGTCGTCTTGCCGTTGGTGCCGGTGATGGTGAGCCAGTCGGGACCGGGACCCGGCGCGGCCTGCTGCACCTGCCAGGCGAGCTCGACCTCGCTCCAGCACGGCAGACCGCTCGCGGCGGCCCGGGTGAGGAGCGGGGAGGTCGCGGGGACGCCCGGGGAGACCACGGCGAGGTCGGCGCCGCGGCCCAGGACGAGGTCGGCGAGCGTCTCGTCGTCCGGCGCGGCGGTGAGCCGGGCGGCCGGGCCGAGCTCGGCCCGGGCGGCCTCGACGGACGCCTCGCTGCGGTCCACCCCCTCGACGTGGGCGCCGAGGGTGGTGAGCACCTCCGCGGCCGCCCGGCCGGACGTGCCGAGCCCGACGACGACGACGCGCGCACCCGCCAGCGTGGTCATGCCACGGTCACCCACTCGGCGTAGAAGAGGCCGAGGCCGAGGGCGACGCAGAGTGCGGCGATGAGCCAGAAGCGGATGACGATCGTCACCTCGCCCCAGCCCTTGAGCTCGAAGTGGTGGTGGAGCGGGGCCATGCGGAACACCCGTCTCCCGGTCGCCTTGAAGAAGCCGATCTGGATGACGTCGCTCATGACGATGATGACGAACAGGCCGCCGATGACGATGGCGAGGAACTGGGTGTGGGTGAGGATCGACAGGCCGGCGATGGCGCCACCGAGGGCGAGGGAGCCGGTGTCGCCCATGAAGATCTGGGCCGGTGAGGCGTTCCACCACAGGAACCCGAGGCAGGCGCCGATGAGCGCGGCCCCGATGAGCGAGAGGTCGCGCGGGTCGCGCACCTCGTAGCACGCGGACCAGGCCGAGCTCGGGTCGGCCAGGAACTGGCAGTTCTGGTTCGCCTGCCACATGGCGATGACCGTGTAGGCGGCGAAGACCATCGCCGAGGCGCCGGTCGCCAGGCCGTCGAGGCCGTCGGTGAGGTTGACGGCGTTGGACCAGGCGGTGATGAGGAAGTTCGCCCACAGGATGAAGAGGATGAGCCCGAGCACGGCCCCGGCGAAGGCGAGGTCGATGCCGGTGTCACGCACCACCGAGACGTGCGTCGACGCGGGGGTGCGGAAGTTCTCGTTGGGGAACTGCAGGGCGAGGACGGCGAAGGTGACGCCGACGAACGCCTGGCCGACGATCTTCCACCGGGCGCGCAGCCCGAGGGAGCGCTGGCGGCTGATCTTGATGTAGTCGTCGGCGAAGCCGATGGCGCCGAGCCCGACGATGAGGAAGAGGAGGAGCAGGCCGGAGGCGTTCGGCGGACGGCCCGCGGTGAGGTTGGCGACCGCGTAGCCGACGACGGTCGCGAGGATGATGACGACCCCGCCCATGGTCGGCGTGCCGCGCTTGGTGTAGTGCGCGGTGGGGCCGTCCTGGCGGATGAACTGGCCGTAGTTCTTCTTCACGAGGAAGCGGATGAACAGCGGCGTGCCGAACAGGGCGATGACGAGGGCCGTGGCCCCGGCGACGAGGATCGTCACCACTGGGCACCACCTCCCGGCTCCCCGACGAGGCGCTCGGCCAGGCGCCACACGCCCGAGCCGTTGGAGCCCTTGAGCAGGACGAGGTCACCGGCGCGCAGCAGCCCGTCGAGCAGCTCGGCGGCGGCCCCGACGTCGGCGGGGGTGTGGACCTCGACGCCGGTGCCCGCGCCGCGGCGCACCTGCTCCCCGGTGACACCGGGGGCGACGAGGACGTCGATGCCGAGCGCGGCGGCGAGGCGTCCGACGTCCTCGTGGGCGCGCTCGCTCTCCTCCCCCAGCTCGAGCATCCGCCCGAGGACGGCGACCCGCCGCTGGGCGGGCATCGCGACGGCGGCGCGCAGCGCGGCGGCCATCGAGTCGGGGTTGGCGTTGTAGGCGTCGTCCAGGACGACGACGCCGTCGGGCCGGTGGGTCACGGCCATGCGGTGGGCGCTCACCCGGTCCGCGCGGCTCAGGCCGCGGGCGACCGCCCCGGCGTCCAGGCCGAGGGCGAGCGCGGCGCCGGCGACGGCCAGGGCGTTGGACACCTGGTGCTCACCGTGCAGGGCGAGGCTCACCTCGTGGCGCGAGCGTGCCCCGGAGGAGTCGGTGTGGAGGACGAAGGAGGGGCGGGCCTGCTCGTCGAGGGTGACGTCGGTGGCCCGGACGTCGGCGTCCTCCCCGCGCCCGAAGAGGATGACGCGGCCGGGGGCCGCGGCGGCCATCGCCCGCACACGCGGGTCGTCGGCGTTGAGCACCGCGGTGCCCCCGTCCCGCAGGCCGGCGACGATCTCCGCCTTGGCGTGCGCGACGGCGTCGATGGTGCCGAACCCGCCCATGTGGGCGTGCCCGACGACGAGGACGACGGCGACGTCCAGCGGCGCGATCCGGGTGAGGTAGTCGATGTGGCCCGGGCCGCTCGCTCCCATCTCCAGGACGAGGTAGCGCGTCTCACGGGTGGCCGAGAGCACGGTGAGGGGCAGGCCGATCTCGTTGTTGAACGACTCGCGCGGCGCGACCGTGGGCCCGGCGTGCGCGAGCACCTGGGCGAGGACGTCCTTCGTCGTCGTCTTGCCGACCGAGCCGGTGAGCCCGACGACCTCGAGCGAGCCCTCGGCGCGCAGCCGGCGCAGCACCTCGCGGGCGAGCTCGCCCAGCGCCACGACGGAGTCGGTGACGAGGACGTGCGGACCCTCGACGGGCCGCTCGGCCACGACGACGACGGCGCCCGCCGCGAGCGCGGCGGCGGCGTGGTCGTGACCGTCGGTCCGCTCACCGCGGACGGCGACGAAGACGGAGCCTGGCTCGGCGAGCCGGGAGTCGGTGACGACACCGGAAGTGACGAGCTGCTGCGGGTCCACGCCCACCGCTCGCCCTCCGACGGCTTGGGCGAGCTGGGCGACGGTGAGCTGGATCATGGCTGCCCCCACCGGGCGCGCTGGTCTGAGGTCACGTTCCGACAATCTAGCCGCAGGGCGGTCACTGCGCCCGCAGCGGGAAGAGTGATGCAGGCGTCGTCGACGGCGGGATGCCGAGGTGCTGGAGGGTGAAGCCCGCGATCTCCTTGAAGGCCGGAGCCGCGATGATCGAGGACGGAACCTGGTGTCCCGGGTGGTAGACGACGATCCCGACGGCGAACTGCGGGTCGTCCGCGGGGGCCACGCCGACGAAGTTCGCGACGGTGCGCGTGAGGTTCCCCTCATCGTCGGGCACCTGGGCGGTACCGGTCTTGCCGGCGAGGCGGTAGCCGTCGAGCTGGCCGAGCACGCCGGTGCCCTCCTGGGAGACGACGCCCTCCATCATCGTCACCATCTGCGCGGCGGTCTCCTCGCTGACGACCTGCCGCCCCTCGGCGGCCTCGGCGGCGTGGAAGCGCCCGGAGGCGTCGGTCGTGCCGTCGACGAGCCGGGGCGGCAGGTAGACCCCGCCGTTGCCGAGGGCGGCGACGATCGCGGTGTTCTGCACGAGGTTGACGGCCAGGCCCTGGCCGAACATCGTCGTGTAGCGCTGGCGTCCGTCCCACGTGTCCGGGGAGCCGAGGATGCCGGGGGTCTCGCCGGGCAGCTCGATGCCGGTCCGCTCCCCCATCCCGAAGGCGCGCATGTACTCGTAGCGCTGCTCGTCGCTCAGCCGGTCACCGATCATCACCGTGCCGGTGTTGGAGGACGTGGCGAGGATGCCGGCGACCGTCATCTGCTCGGTGGCGTGCGGGTCGGCGTCGGAGAAGGTCTGCCCGGAGGGCGTCGTGTACCGGTCCGGGGTGGTGAAGGTCGTCGTCGGGGTGACGACGCCGGCGTCGAGGGCGGCGGCGAGGGTCGGCAGCTTGCCGGTGGAGCCGTTCTCGTAGGCGGCCTGGACGGCGCGCGAGCCCCGGTTCTCCGGCGGGGTGGCCTGGTAGTCGTTGGGGTCGACGGTGTCGGAGTCGGCGAGCGCGAGGATGCGCCCGGTCTCGATCTCCTGGACGACGAGCGCACCCCACTGGGCGGCGTACCGGTCGACCGTCGCGTCGATGACCTCCTGGGCCCGGAACTGGATGTCGCGGTCGATCGACGTGTGGAGGGTGTCGCCCGGCTGGGCGGGCGTCGTCTCGCGCAGGCCGGTGGGGATGGACTGCCCGGTGCGGCCCACCTCGACGACGCTGCTGCCGGGGACGCCGCGCAGGGCGTCCTCGAAGGTGAGCTCGAGCCCGGCGAGGCCCTCGCCGTCGCGTCCGACGTAGCCCAGGACGTTGCCGGCCGTCGTGCCGTTGGGGTAGATCCGCTCGGAGGTGAGCTCGGGCTCGATGCCGGGGATGCGCAGGGCGCTGATCTCCCGCCACTGCGCCGGGGTGAGCCCGCGGGCGATGTAGGCGAAGGTCGACTCGCCGACCATGTCCGCGCCCAGCTCGGCGGCGTCACGCCCGAGGATGGGGGCGAGCAGGGCGGCGGCGGCGACCGCCCCCTCCTTGTCCTCGCCGTCGATCTCCGCCTCGAAGTCACGCACGCGGATCTGGTTGACGCCGACGTTGTAACGCTGGACCGAGGTGGCGAGGACCTCGCCGTTCGCGTCGAGGATGTCCCCGCGCGGGCCCTGGAGGGTGGAGTGCCGCAGCCGGGTGTTGAGCGCGTCCTCGGCCAGCCGCGGTCCCTCGAGGGCCTGGACGTAGACGAGACGTCCGGCGAACACGATGACGATCGCGAGCAGGACGGTGAGGACGGCGTTGTGACGACGCGTGAGGGTGCGCGAGGTCACCCCTCCTCACCCCCGCCGAGGATCCGTCCCTCCCGGAGCACGATGAAGTCGACCCGTTCGGCCGGGACCATCCCCAGGGCCTCGGCGCGCTGCTTGAGCGACGCCGGCGACCCGGCCTCCTCGACCTGCTGGACGAGGGAGGCCTCGGTCTCCACCAGGCGGGTGAGGGTGTTCTGGGACTCGAAGATCGCGTAGGCGTCCACGGCCATGTGGGTGTTGATGACGAGTGCGGCGACGAGCGACCCGAGGAGGATCGTCGCGCACAGGGCGAGATAGGGCACCAGCGACCGCGCCGGGGCGGGGCTGCGCACGACCTGGAGTCGAGGGCGCCAGGACCGGCGCGGCTCGACGACGGCGGTGCGGGCGGGCATCGCACTCATGCGTCACTCCTTGATCCTGGTCGCATGTGGTCTGGGGTGGGGCGGGTCCGTTCGGCGGCGCGCAGCCGGACGGAGGTGGCGCGGGGGTTGG
>NZ_VDFS01000063.1:53784-55807 GCF_006151955.1 Georgenia sp. 311
GTCTCCGGCTCGACCGGGAAGTCCGGTGGGGCGGAGGACGTCGCGCCGCGGGCCAGGGCCCGCTTGACGGCCCGGTCCTCAAGCGAGTGGTAGGCCATGACGACGATCCGGCCGCCGACGACCAGCGACTCCAGCGCCCGGGGCAGGGCGTCCTCGAGGACGGCGAGCTCGTCGTTGACCGCGATGCGCAGCGCCTGGAAGGTGCGCTTGGCGGGGTTGCCCCCGGTGCGGCGGGTGGCGGCGGGGATCGAGGCGCGGACGAGGTCGACGAGCTCGCCCGTCCGGGTGAGCGGCTGGGTCTGGCGCCGGCGCAGGACGGCGGAGGCGATCCTGCCTGCGAAGCGCTCCTCGCCGTAGTCGCGCAGGATGCGCCGCAGCTCCTCGGCGGAGGCGGTGGCGAGCAGCTCGGCGGCGCTCGTGCCGCGGGTGGGGTCCATGCGCATGTCGAGCGGGGCGTCCTGGGCGTATGCGAAGCCGCGGTCGGCCTCGTCGAGCTGCAGGGAGGAGACGCCGAGGTCCATGAGGATGCCCTCGACGCCGCCGGGCGCGTGCTCGGCCACGACCCGGTCGACGTCGTCGTACACGGCGTGCACGGCGGTGAACCGGTCACCGAACGGGGCGAGCCGCTGTCCGGCGAGCGCGATGGCCTGGGGGTCGCGGTCGATGCCGACGACCCGAAGCTGCGGGAAGCGCTGGAGTGCGAGCTCGCTGTGGCCGCCCATCCCGAGGGTGGCGTCGACGAGCACCGCACCGGGGCGCTCGACCGCGGGGGCGAGGAGGTCGAGGCACCGCTGCGCGAGCACGGGTACGTGCCGCTCAGCCGCGCTGCGCTCGTTCTCGGCCAGTGCCCTCACCTCCTCGTCCTTCTCGTCGTCCTGCTGGTCTTGCCACTGAGGCGGTCGGGGGCCCTCCACCACCCGACCAGGACTCCCGCCGCCGTGCTCTGGCGCCGGGGAAGTGCGTCAGAGTCGCGGTGAGAGACCTCGTCGTGCGGAGGCCGGGCCGGTCAGAAGATCCCGGGGACCACCTCCTCGGCGGTCTGGGAGAACGCCTCCTCGGAGGCGGCGAGGTACTCCTCCCACGCGTCGGCCGACCAGATCTCCACGCGGGCACCGGTGCCGATCACCGCGAGCTCGCGCTCCAGACCGGCGTAGCTGCGCAGGTGGGGCGGGATGGTGATGCGGCCCTGCTTGTCGGGCTGCTCGTCGGTGGCGCCGGCGAGCAGGACGCGCGAGTAGTCACGCACGCGCCGGTCGGTGACCGGTGCCTTGCGCAGCTGCTCATGGATCTCCTCGAACTCCCGCATCGGGTAGAGCGTGAGGCAGCGTTCCTGCCCCTTGGTGAGCACCAGCCCGCCCGCGAGCTGGTCGCGGAACTTGGCCGGGAGGATCAGCCGACCCTTGTCGTCCAGGCGCGGGTGGTAGGTGCCGAGGAACATGCCGGCCACCACCCTTCGCTGAACCACTGACCACCAGTGACCCCCACATTACTCCACTTCCCTCCCCCGTCAATGAAGAAACCCGACTTCTGCAGGAGAACTTTCCGCGAATGTGCAGGTCAGCACGGGTGGTGGAAGGTGGAGGGCTTTCGCGCCCCGACGCCCCGTTCCCGCACCCTTCCCTCGCTCGCCGCAGCCCTCTCCCGCCCGCCCGCCGAGCGCCCTCCCCTCCCCCACCGAGAGCCGGGTCGCGCACCCGGTGTCCCGCCGACGAAGCGCGGGATCCTGCGCCTGACTCGCGCGGCGTGGAGCGGGTGGACAGCGGCGTCACCCGCCCTGCGGGGACGGTCCTGGGCCGACGGCAAAGGCCGCGGCGAGCCCGGCCGCGACGGTGCGGGACGGCGGTGGAGCGATGTGGAGGGACCCGGTGGGGGGATGTGGAGGGACCCGGTGGAGGGAGGTGGAGGGACCGCGCCCCGGGAGCGTCGTCCCCGCCGGGAGCGCCCGGGCTCAGGCGACGGCGCCCGGCTCGCCCCTGCCCACGACGACGTGTGGGGCCCGGGTCCTCAACGGACCCGGGCCCCA
>NZ_VDFS01000063.1:56127-59960 GCF_006151955.1 Georgenia sp. 311
CGCCTGTCCCAGCGCTCCTCGAGACGCTGCATGAAGCCGCTGTGCTTCCGAGCCGGTGCGGGCGAGCCGCCACCCTTGCGCGCCGGGGCCATCTGGCGCGGCGCGGCACCCTTCGGCCGGGAGATGGCGAGCATGACCCCGCCCAGCATGGCGAGGAAGCCGAGCACGCCGAGCCAGATGAGGGAGCCGGCGACCCCGCCGACGAGCATCCCGAGCCCGGCGAGGACGAGCAGCGCCCCCAGGGCGAGCCGCCGACCGGAGTAGCGGTGGTCGGTGGTGAAGGTGCTCACCAGCCGTGGGTCGGAGCGGAGCTGCTGCTCCATCTGGCTGAGCACCCGCTGCTCATACTCAGAGAGAGGCATCGGTCCTCCGATCCGCGAGGGTGGGTGCCCTTCGACGAGGGCGACTGTGTCCAAGTTTAGGTCGCCGCAGCGCCGGACGAAAGCGGACGGGGACCCAGCGCCGTTCAGCCCTCCCCGGGCTGCTCGGTCCCCCGCCTCAGGAGGGCCGCGGGGCCGAGGGCAGCGGCTCCGAAACGCCGACGGATGCTGTCCATCGCCGCCTCGGCGTCCCGACGCTGGTCGTCCTCGTCGAGCCGGAGCTGGACCCCTCCGTCGGCAGGCGCCAGCTGCTCGACGCGCACGCCGAGCAGCCGCACCCCGTCGGCCGGGACGGCCACCTCGGCGAGCAGGGACCGCGCCACTCCGAGGACGTCGTGGCCGACGTCCGTGGCCGGGGTGGCGCGCGAGCGGGTGATCGTGCGGAAGTCGGCGAAGCGCACCTTGATGGCCACGGTCCTCCCGACGAGTCCGGCCGCGCGCAGCCGCGCCGCGACCCGGTGCGACTGGTCCAGGAGGACGGCCTCGAGGGTCGCGCGGTCCGTGACGTCGGCGGAGAACGTCGTCTCGGTGCCCACCGACTTCTCCACCCGCTCCGGCTCGACGGACCGCGGGTCCCGCCCGCTGGCGAGGTCGTGCAGACGCTGGCCGGCGGCCACCCCGAGGATCCGGTGGAGGGTGCGCACCGGGGTGGCGGCCAAGGTGGCGACGGTGTCGATGCCGTACCGGTGCAGCCGCTCGCGGGTCTTGTCCCCCACGCCCCACAGCGCGCCGACCGGCAGCGCGTGGAGGAAGTGCACGGTCTGTGCGCGCGGGACGAGCAGCAGCCCGTCGGGCTTGGCGTGGCTCGAGGCGAGCTTGGCGACGAACTTCGTCGCGGCGACCCCGACGGACGCCGGGATGCCGACCTCGGTCCGGATCCGCTCGCGCAGCTGCCGGGCGATGGCCGCGGGCGGCCCGAGGCGGCGCACGGCACCCGAGACGTCGAGGAACGCCTCGTCGATGCTCACCTTCTCCATGACCGGCGTCACCTCGGCGAGGATCTCCATGACGTGCCGGGAGACCCGGGTGTAGCTGTCGTGGTGGGGCGCCAGGACGACGGCCTGCGGGCACAGCGCCCGGGCGCGGCTCATCGGCATCGCCGAGTGGACGCCGAACTCGCGCGCCTCGTAGGTGGCCGAGAGGACAACCCCGCGCTGCTCACCGCCGACGATGACCGGACGCCCGAGGAGGTCGGGCCGGTCGAGCAGCTCGACGGCGGCGAAGAACGCGTCCATGTCCACGTGCAGGATCGAGCAGCCGGCGTCGTCCGTACCCCAGTCACGCCGGGCCTCCGCACTGCGCTCACCCCTGCTCATCCGGCACAAGGCTAGCCTGGAGCGCATGCCCGAGCGTCCATCCCGCCGGCGCAGCCGGCGCCTGCCCCTCCCCCACCTCCCCGCCGAGCCGGTGCAGACCTCCACCGGCGTCGTCGAGCTGCTGCGCGACCCGGGGCGTCCCTCGGCGGTCACCGTCTTCATCAACGACGCCGAGAGCTCCTACGTCGACCTCGCCGACCCCAGCCACCTCGAGTTCGAGTACATGCAGCAGATGGTGGCGGTGCTCGACGAGGTCGGCCCCCCGCCGCCCGAGCCGTTGCGCGTCGTGCACCTGGGCGGCGCCGGGTGCGCCCTCGCGCGGGCGCTGGACGCTGCGCGGCCGGGCTCCACCCAGCTCGTCGTCGAGATCGACGCCGAGCTCGCCCGGCTGTCGCGCGAGTGGTTCGACCTGCCGCGCGCGCCGCGGCTGCGCATCCGGGTGGCGGACGCGCGAGCGGCCCTGGGCACGCTGGCGCCCGGCGCGTGGGACGTCATCGTGCGGGACGTCTTCGCCGGCATCGTGGTGCCTGACCACGTGCGCACGGTCGAGGCCGCTGCGGAGGCGCGCGCGGCACTGGCGCCCGACGGGCTGTACCTCGTCAACCTCACCGACCGGCCGCCGCTCACGGCGGCGCGGACCGAGGTCGCCACGCTGCTGGAGGTCTTCGGCCACGTCGCCGTCATCGCCGACCCCGCGATCCTGCGCGGCAAGCGCTACGGCAACGTCGTGCTCGTCGGGTCCACCACGCCGATCGCCACCGCGTCGCTGGACCGGGCCCTACGGCGCCTGCCGCTGCCGGTGCGCCTCGTCGCCGGGGAGGACGTGCTCACGTTCGCCGGCTCCCACCGCCCGGCCCGCGACGTGGCCGGGACGGCGCCCGCCCCGGCCTGAGCAAGCCGAAAGGGCCCGCACCGTGAGGTGCGGGCCCTTTCGAGAAGGGAGACTCAGAGAGCGTGGACGCTCTCGGCCTGCGGGCCCTTCGGGCCCTGCGTGATCTCGAACTCGACGCGCTGCGCCTCCTCGAGGGAGCGGTAGCCGTCGGACGCGATCGCGGAGTAGTGCACGAAGACGTCGGCGCCGCCGCCGTCCTGCGCGATGAAGCCGTAGCCCTTTTCGGCGTTAAACCACTTAACGGTTCCCTGTGCCATGGTGCTGTCCTTCCGGGGACGTTCTGGGGCCGACCGTGTGCCAGCCCCGCCTTGCCGCAATGCCTCGTCCCACGTCGTGCACAGCCCGGCGGTAAAGCCAGGGTCATACGTAAGCGAACTGCAACTGCAACGACCCTCAGTGTGGCACGTCCTGCCGGTCGTGGCTACCCATACTTTTCTCGAGTCTCCGGCCGAGGGTCAGGAGAGGGTCGTTCCGCCCTCGTCACCGGGCCCGTCCTCGGGCGACTCACCGGGGTCCGTGTGGTCGGCGAGGAACGCCTCGACCGCGGCCCCGATCTCCTCGGCGCTCGGCAGGTCGACCGGCTCGGCGAGGAGGGTCGTGCGCTCCTCCAGGCTCACCCCGCGCATGAACGCGTCGTACTGCTGCTCCAGTGCCCGGACCACCGCGGTGACCTCGGGCGATGCCGAGACCTGGCGCTCGATCTCGACGGCGGCCTCGCTCGCCGCGCGCTCGAGGTCGCCGACCGGGAGGGCGAGCTCGCCGGACCTGGCGATCTGCCGGACGAGCTCGGCGGCAGCCTGGTGGTACTGGCTCTGCGCGAGGTAGTGCGGGACGTTCGCGGAGAAGCCGACGGCCTGGTGGCCGGCCCGTCCGAGACGGAGCTCGATGAGTCCCGTCACGCTCCCGGGCACCTGAACAGTGCCGAGGATCTCAGGGGTGTCGACCAGCCCGTGCTCGGTGGCGTGCGCCGTCACGGTCGTGGGCCGCGTGTGCGGCACGCCCATCGGCACGCCGTGGATGCTGATCGTGCGCTGGACGCCGTAGCGCTTTACGGCGGCGATGACGGCGTCGACGAAGCCGTTCCACCGCAGGTCGGGCTCGCGGCCGTGGAGGAGGAGCAGCTCGGTGCCCTCGTCGTCACGGACGAGGTCGAGGGCGATGTAGGGCTCCTCGTAGTCCGTCCAGCGCCAGCTCTCGAAGGTCATCGGGGGCCGGTGGGCGCGGTAGTCGACGAGCTCGTCGACG
>NZ_VDFS01000063.1:60314-81849 GCF_006151955.1 Georgenia sp. 311
GCCCCGCATCCATCGCCCCGGTGAGCGCGTTGACGAGCACGCGGGCGTGCACGTCGCCCGCCTCGGGATGCACGTCGTACAGGTCAACCACCGTCTGCCTCCTCCACGTCGGTCCTGCGTTGTGGAACGCCGGGCGAGGGGCCGGCATTCCCGGCCGGTCGGTCAGCGCTTGGGCAGTCGCACGACCGAGACGAAGAACTCGTCGATCTTGCGGACCACCGAGATGAACCGCTCGAAGTCCACCGGCTTGGTCACGTAGGCGTTGGCGTGGAGGTTGTAGGAGCGCAGGATGTCCTCCTCCGCCTCCGAGGTCGTGAGGACGACGACGGGGATGCGGCGCAGCTCGGGGTGCTCCTTGAGCTCGGCGAGGACCTCACGCCCGTCCATCCGCGGCAGGTTGAGGTCGAGGAGGACGAGGTCGGGTGTTGCGGCGCCGGCGTGCTCACCCTCCTTGCGCAGGTAGCGCATGGCGGACTCACCGTCGGCCACGACCGTGAGCCGGTTGGCGACCTTGTACTCGGCGAACGCCTCCTCGGTCATGAGGACGTCGCCCGGGTCGTCCTCGACCAGCAGGACCTCGATCATGTCACTCACGTCTGCACCTTCTCCTGCTCCGGTCCGCGCGGTGCGTCCCCGCCGTCGATCCTAGGGTCTGCCGGTGCCTCCGCCGTGCGGTCCACCCGCACGAGCCAGCGCTGGGGCTGGGCGGGCAGCGTCCAGCACACGGTCGTGCCCTCGCTCGGGTCCTGGTGGAGGATCCAGATCCGCCCGCCGTGGTACTCGACGATCCGCTTGCACATCGCCAGCCCGATCCCCGTGCCGCTGTAGGCGTCCTTGGCGTGCAGCCGCTGGAAGATCGCGAAGACGCGCTCCGCGTGTCGCGGCTCGATGCCGATCCCGTTGTCGCTGCACCGGAACTCCCAGTCCTCCCCCACGCGCTCGGCGGTGACGTGCACCCTCGGCGCCATGTCGGGGCGGCGGAACTTCACCGCGTTGCCGACGAGGTTCTGCAACAGCTGGGTGATGAGGCCGGCGTGGCCCACGACCTCGGGCAGCGGGTCGGAGGTGACGACCGCGCCGGTCTCCTCGAGGAGCTCGGAGAGGTTGTCCAGCGCCTCGGCCAGGCAGTCGCCGACGACGACGGGCGCCGGGTCCTCCTCCACCCGGCCGAGCCGGGAGAAGGCGAGGAGGTCCTGGATGAGGCGCTGCATGCGACGCGCACCGTCGGAGGCGAACGCGATGTACTGGTGGCCGCGCTCGTCGAGCTGGTCGCCGTAGCGCCGCTCGAGCAGCTGGGTGAAGGAGGCCACCTTGCGCAGCGGCTCCTGCAGGTCGTGCGAGGCGACGTAGGCGAACTGCTCGAGGTCGCGGTTGGAGGCGCGCAGCTCGGCCTGCGCCTGCTCGGCGGTGGCGATCTCCGCCACGAGCCGGCGGCGCATGGACTCGACGTCGTCGGCGAGCATGACGATCTCGCGCGGCCCTCCGCCGACGACGGGGCTGTCGAGGTCCCCCTGGGCCACCGCACGGCTGGAGACGGCGAGGTCGTCGAGCGGCTCGGTGACCCAGCGACGCAGGTAGCGCCAGAGCATGACCCCGGAGGCGACACCGAGCCCGCTGAGGGCGACGACCGAGCCGACGAGGATCCGCTGCCAGTCGCGCATCGTCGCGGCGGTCTCGTTGCGGTACTCGACGAGCGCCTCGAGGGTCTCCGCGAGCTCCAGACGCACCTCGGAGTACCGCTCGACCCCGGTGGCATCCCAGTCCGCGGCGACCGAGGCGCCGTCGCGGGTGGCGGCGACGACGGGCTCGGCATGCTCCACGCGCCACGCGTCGACCGCCCCGGCCAGCTGGTCGAAGTGGGCGTGGAGCCGGGCGTCGTCGGGGAGGACCTCGCCGATGACCGACCGCACGTCGTCCGCCCGCCCGTAGGGCAGCTGGGTGTAGCCCGTGAGCATCTCCTCGTCGCCGCTGAGGGCGAAGGCACGCAGGGCGGCCTCGGCGTCGACGATCTCGGACTGCAGGTCCTGCAGGTCGACGACGGCGGTGAACAGCAGCCGGGTCACGGTGTCCTGGTAGCGGACGAGCTGGCCGAAGGCGACGACCGCGACGACGAGCGTCACCGTGAGGAGCGCCGCGGCGCTGAGCACGGCGACCCGCAGCCGCCCGCGCAGCGACCAGGCCATACGGGGTGCGCTCACGCCGGGGACCAGCCGAGGAGGACGAACTGGGTGGCCGCGCGGTTCGGGCCGTAGGCCCGCACGACCCGCTCGACGGTGCCGGCGATCGCGTGGTCGTCGCCCCAGCCCTTGCTGGCGGCGTCCAGGACGGTGGCGAAGCCCTGGCCCGAGCGGGCGCCGCTCTGGGCGAGGACGGCGTCGTGGAGGAGGAGGAGCCGCTCCTGGTCACCGACGTCGGTGGTGAGGGTGGGCCGGGGGCACGGTCCGCGACCCAGCGGCTCTCCCTGGGCGGTCGTCGCGAGCGGCTCGGCCGCGCCGGGGCTCATCGCGAGCGGGGCGTGGTGGCCGGCGAGGTGGCACACCGCGGTGTGGCGGGTGCCCGGAACGAGCTCGACGAGAGCGGCGCGGACCACCGCCCCGTGGGTGCGCACGAGGTGGTCGAGGGAGTCGAGGACCTCGACGGCGGCCAGCGTGCTGAGCGCGAGCCCACGGAAGGCCGCGCGTACCGTGGCCGCGACGGCCGCGGCGCCCGTGCCGCTGCCCTCCACGGTGCCGATGACCGCGAGGACACTGCCGTCGGGACGCTCGACGACGTCGCACAGCTGGGTGCTCAGGGCGTGCTCGTCGGAGTCACGCACGAGCACCCGCACCGGCGAGGAGGGCACGTGCGGCTCGGGCCGCATCCGCAGCGCGAGCTCGGCGACCTCCTCGGCGCGGGCGCGCAGCGCCTCCTGGCTGCGCCGGTCCCGGTCGCCACGGCGCCGCTCGACGGCGTAGCGCACCGCCCGGCCGAGCGCCTCCCCGTCCACCGAGCCCTTGACGAGGTAGTCCTGCGCGCCGGCGGCGACGGCCTCGAGGCCGCGCTCGGCGTCGTCGAGGCCGGTGAGGACGACGAGCGCCGCGTCCGAGGCGTCACGCAGCCGCACGAGTGCGTCGAAGCCCGTGGCGTCGGGCAGCCCGAGGTCGAGCAGGATGCAGTCGACCGGGAAGGCGAGGGCGTCGACCGCGGCCTCCAGGCTCCACGCCCGGGTGACCTCGGTCTCCAGGCCGGCGTCGCTCAGCAGCTCCTCGACGAGGACGGCGTCCCCGTCGTCGTCCTCGACGAGGAGCAGGTGGAGCGTGCCGGCGCGCGCCTCGGTGTCCGTCACTGTGGGGGGTCCTCTCGTCGGTCGGGACATCGTACGCAGACGGAGTCGCGCCCCGGACACGCCACGTCGGTCGCCGGGATCGTAGATAATGGTCAGCCGATCGAGAGGGGATGGAACGTGGCGCAGCCGAACGCGACGCGGGTTCCGTGGCAGGCGGACCAGGAGTTCGTCGACCATGTGTACGCGCGCCTCGACGCCCTTCGGCGCCGCTACCGCGACCGCCTGGCCGACGTCCGCCGACAGGGCGCGTCGGGGACACCGCAGAACCGGTCCGAGCGCGACGCGTTCGCCACCCACTACGAGGAGACGCTCGCGCGGCTCGAGCAGGTGGAGAACCGGCTCGTCTTCGGCCGCCTCGACCTGCAGGACGAGTCGCGCCGGTACATCGGGCGCATCGGCATCGCCGACGACGAGCAGGAGTCGCTCCTCATCGACTGGCGCGCGCCGGCCGCCCGCCCCTTCTACCAGGCGACCGCCGCCCAGCGCGGTGAGGTCGTGCTGCGCCGCCACCTCATGACCCGCGGCCGCCAGGTCACCGGCGTGGAGGACGAGCTGCTCGACACGGCCGCCGACGTCGAGGGCCTCACCGGCGAGGGCGCCCTGTTCGCCGCGATGTCCGCAGCCCGCGAGGGCCGGATGAACGACATCGTCGCCACGATCCAGGCCGAGCAGGACGAGATCATCCGCTCCGACGTCGACGGCGTCCTCGTCGTCGAGGGCGGGCCGGGCACGGGCAAGACCGCCGTCGCGCTCCACCGCGCCGCCTACCTCCTCTACACCCACCGCGAGCGCCTCGAGCGCTCCGGGGTGCTCGTCGTCGGGCCGAGCCGGGTCTTCCTGCGCTACATCGAGCAGGTCCTCCCCTCCCTCGGTGAGAGCGGCGTCGTCGCCACCACGCTCGGCGACCTGCTCGCCGACGTCCCGGTCACCGGCACCGAGCCCGAGGCGGTCGCCGCGCTCAAGGGCCGGCCGGTCATGGCCCAGGTCCTGCGCAGCGCCGTGCGGGGCATCCCGCGCCGCCTCGCCGAGCCCGTCGTCCTCGACGTCGACGGCGAGCAGGTGCTCCTCGAGCCGGACGACGTGCGCTCCGCGCAGGAGCGCGCCCGACGCAGCGGCCGGCCGCACAACATCGCCCGGCGCACCTACGCGACGGCGGTGCTCGAGGCCGTCGTACGCCGCTGGGCCGAGGACAAGGGCCTGGACCTGGAGTCCGAGCACGGCTACCTCCTGCAGTCGGTGCGCGATTCGCGCGACGCCCGCCGCGAGATCAACCTGCGCTGGATGCCCACGACGCCCGAGCAGCTGCTGCGGCGGCTCTACGCCGACCCCGAGCTGCTCGCCCGCCACGCCCGCGGGCTCACCGTCCAGGAGCGCCGCCTGCTCCGCCGGCCCGCCGACGCCCCGTGGACCCCCGCCGACCTGCCGCTCCTCGACGAGCTCGCCGTCCTCCTCGGGCACCTGGAGAACCCGCAGCAGGAGCGGGCGCGCGTCGCCCGCGAGGCCGAGCAGGCAGCCGCGGTGGCCTACGCCGAGCACGCCATCCGTGAGGACGGCCTCGGCGGCGGCCTCGTCGACGCCCAGACCCTCGCCGCGCGGTTCGCCGCGCCGGAGGCGAGCCTGTCGGTCGCCGAGCGGGCGGCCGCGGACCGGGAGTGGACCTACGGCCACATCGTCGTCGACGAGGCGCAGGAGCTGTCGCCGATGGCGTGGCGCGCGCTGCTGCGGCGCAACCCGGCCCGCTCGATGACGCTCGTCGGCGACCTCGACCAGCGTTCGGGCCACACCCCCGCCCGCAGCTGGCGCGAGCTGCTCGGGACCGCGGCGCACGAGCACGTGCGCACGGCGGCCCTGACGATCAACTACCGCACGCCCGCCGAGGTCATGCGCGCCGCCGTGCGCGTCCTGCGCGCCGCCGGCGGGGCGCACGCGGCGCCCGCCCGCTCGGCCCGCGAGGTGCCCGGCTCGCTGCGCACGACGCGCCTGGCGGGCGAGGCCGACCTCGTCGACGTCGTCGCCGCGGAGCACGCCGCGCTCGGCGCGGGACGGGTCGCGGTGATCACTGCACCCGGCAGGGTCGCCGCGACGCGGGCCGCGCTCGCCGACCGGCTGGCGGGGAAGCTCGAGGCGCCCGGTGGGGACCTCCTCGGGGCGCCCGTCGTCGTCCTGGACGCCGTCGCGGCCAAGGGCCTGGAGTTCGACGTCGTCGTGCTCGTCGAGCCGGCCGAGATCGCCCGTGGCGGACCCGGCGACCTGTACGTCGCGATGACCCGGCCGACCCGCCGCCTGCACGTCGTCCACCGCGCCCCGCTGCCGGAGGGGTTCGAGGCGTAGCCGTCCGGTTGGCGGATCGGTTTCCCCCTTCGGGGCCCGGTGCGAGAACATAAGGTCCGTGCGCGCACTGCTGCTGGAGAACCCCCACCCGAACGCCGACCTCGCCCTGGAGGCCGCCGGCCTCGAGGTCCGCCGCCACCCCGGCGCGATGGGCGAGGACGAGCTCATCGCGGCCCTGGACGGCGTCCAGGTCCTCGGCATCCGGTCCAAGACGACGGTGAGCCGCCGGGTGCTCGAGGCTGCGCCGGACCTCCTCGTCATCGGCTCCTTCGCCATCGGGACGAACCAGATCGACCTGCGCTTCGCGGCCCACCGCGGCGTGGCCGTGTTCAACGCCCCGTTCTCCAACACGCGCTCGGTCGTCGAGCTCGCGCTCGGGGAGATCGTCGCGCTCAGCCGGCGCCTCACCGTCGTCGACGACGCCCTGCACGCCGGGACCTGGCTCAAGAGCGCGGCCGGCGCGCACGAGGTGCGCGGGCGCACGCTCGGCATCGTCGGCTACGGCAACATCGGCACGCAGCTGTCCGTCCTCGCCGAGGCGCTGGGCATGCGGGTGGTCTTCTACGACATGGCCGAGAAGCTCGCGCTGGGCAACGCACGGCGCATGGGCAGCCTGGACGAGCTGCTCGACGTCTCCGACGTCGTCACCCTCCACGTCGACGGTCGGCCGGGGAACGCGGGGATGTTCGGCCCCGAGCAGTTCGACCGGATGCGGCCCGGCTCGATCTTCCTCAACCTCTCGCGCGGCTTCGTCGTCGACTACAGCGCGCTGCGCGAGCACGTCCTCTCGGGCAAGATCGTCGGCGCCGCAGTCGACGTCTTCGCCGACGAGCCGATGCGCACCGGTGACCCGTTCGACTCCGAGCTGCGCGGCCTGCCCAACGTCATCCTCACCCCGCACGTCGGCGGGTCGACCGAGGAGGCGCAGGAGGGCATCGGCGCGTTCGTCTCGAACAAGCTCGCCCGCTACGTCCTGGACGGCACGACGACGATGAGCGTCAACGTCCCCCCGCTCGCCCTCGACCCGGCGCCCGCCGCCCGCCACCGGGTGGCCTACCTGCACCGCAACACCCCCGGTGCGCTGGCGCTGGTCAACCAGGCGTTCGCGGAGAGCGGGGCGAACATCGAGGGGCAGATCCTCGGCACCTCGGGCGACCTGGGCTACGTCATCACCGACATCGGCGGCGACCTGCCCGACGAGGCCCGCCAGGCGCTGGACGAGGTCCCCGACACCATCCGGCTGCGTGTCCTGCCTGCTGGGCAGACCGAGGTCTGAGCCGACTACGGTGGGGAGCCATGAGCTACCTGCCCGCGGGTGACCGCTACGACTCCATGATCTACCGCCGCTGCGGACGCAGCGGCCTGGACCTGCCGGCGATCGCACTCGGCCTGTGGCAGAACTTCGGGCACGACAAGTCCGAGGACACGCAGCGGGAGATCGTCCTGCACGCCTTCGACCGCGGCGTCACCCACATCGACCTCGCGAACAACTACGGCCCGCCCCCGGGCGCGGCCGAGTCGTTCTTCGGCCGGCTGCTCGCCACCGACCTCGCGCCCTACCGCGACGAGCTCGTCATCTCCTCCAAGGCCGGCTACCGCATGTGGCCGGGGCCGTACGGCGAGTGGGGCTCGCGCAAGTACCTCCTCTCCTCCCTCGACGCCTCGCTGCGTCGCCTCGGGCAGGACTACGTCGACATCTTCTACTCCCACCGCGACGACCCGACGACCCCGCTGCACGAGACGATGGGCGCACTGAAGACCGCCGTCGACTCCGGCCGCGCGCTCTACGCGGGCATCTCCTCCTACACCGCCGAGCGGGCCGCACAGGCCGTCGAGGTCGCGCGGGAGATCGGCCTCACGCTGCTCGTCCACCAGCCCTCGTACTCGATGCTCAACCGCTGGGTCGAGGAGGGCAGCCCGAGCGCGCTGGACGTCACCGCGGAGGCCGGGATGGGCAACGTCGTCTTCTCCCCGCTCGCCCAGGGCATGCTCACCGGCCGCTACCTCGACGGCGTGCCGCAGGACTCGCGCGCGGCGCGCGACGGCTCGCTGCGCCGGGAGTTCCTCACCGAGGAGAGCATCGGGCACATCCGGGCACTCGCCGACATCGCGGCCGAGCGCGGTCAGACGCTCGCCCAGCTCGCCATCGTGTGGGTGCTGCGCGACCCGCGCGTGACGACCGCCCTCGTCGGCGCCTCGAGCGTCGCACAGCTGGACGACACGCTCGCGGCGCTGGACAACCTCGAGCTCAGCGACGAGGAGCTCGCGCGCATCGACGAGCACGCCGTCGACGCCGGCATCAACATCTGGGCGGCGCGCACCCGCTGAGGCCGACAGGCCCGCGCGGGGCGAGGAGCCCTGCGCGCGGTCCGTCCCAGGGGCAGGCCCCGAGAGACGAGGAACCGGTGACGGTGGCGGCTTCCCCTCCGCCACCGTCACCGGTGGTCAGCGCGAGCCGGGCTCGCCAGCCTCAACACTAGCCGAGCCGTCCGCCTCGGGCCCGGGGGACGGGTCGGGGCGCTCGGCCCGCAGCGCGGTGATCGCCGACTCGAAGTCGTCCAGGGAGGTGAAGGAGGAGTAGACGCTCGCGAAGCGGAGGTAGGCGACCTCGTCGAGGGCGCGCAGCGGCCCGAGGATGGCGCGACCGACCTCCTCGGCGTCGATCTGCGCGGCGCCGGCCGAGCGCACGGTCTCCTCGACCTGCTGGGCCAGGAGCGCGAGGTCGTCGTCGGAGACCGGGCGGCCCTGGCACGCCTTGCGCACCCCGGCCATGACCTTCGCGCGGCTGAAGGGCTCGACGACGCCCGAGCGCTTCACCACCGAGAGACTCGACGTCTCGATCGTCGTGAAGCGCCGGTGGCACGCGGTGCACTCGCGCCGCCTGCGGATGGACGAGCCGTCGTCGGCCGTCCGCGAGTCGATGACCCTGGAGTCGGCGTTCCGGCAGAACGGACAGTGCACGCCAGGCTCCTCGTCGTTCGGGCGGTCCACCGTGCGGCACCGCTGAGGTGCACGGTACGGGCGCGCGAACGGGACGTGCAACATCGCTCAGGGCGCGGGGACGACGATCTGCTGCCCCACGACGAGCTCCCCGGACCCCAGGTCGTTGAGGCGCATGATGTCGTCGACGACGTCGCGCACGTCCTGCCCCTCCGCTGCCGACGTGGCGGCGATCGCCCACAGGGTGTCCCCCGCGCCGACGCTCACGCGCTCGACCGGACCGGTGTACGTGCCGGCCTCCGAGGCGACGCTGCCCACCCAGGCACCTCCCGCGATCGCCAGGGCGAGTGAGGTGAGGAGCAGGAGGGCCCCGCGCACGACGCGCCCGCGGGCCGAGAGGCGGATCGCGGGCCTCGCGGCGGGACCGGCGGCGGGACGGGCGGTCGGCCCCACGACGGCGACGGGCGGGACGAAGTCCGGCCCGACGAGGCGGAGGTGGGGTGCCGGGCGGGCGGCGCGGACGCCACCGACGGGGCCGGACCGGACGGGGATCGCCAGTGCACTCATCGTCTCTCTCCTTCGAACGCCTGTTCGTCGAACATCTGTGCGACACCGTACTACGCGGCTCCGACACTGTCGACACGCCGTCGAACAGATGTTTGATATCGGCCGTGGGTCCTTCTACGCTGTCGAGCACGAGCACATCACCAGCCACTGACATTCGAGGAGCACGAGGCGTGAACCAGGACGAGCGGCCCGGCGCGACCGTGCACGAGCTCCCCGAGCGTGAGCCTGTCGACGGCGCCCTCACCGAGCGGCAGCGTCTCGTCCTCGAGACGATCCGCCGCTCGGTCGACGAGCGCGGATACCCCCCGACCATGCGGGAGATCGGCCACCTCGTCGGGCTCACCAGCCCGTCGTCGGTCAAGCACCAGCTCACCGCCCTCGAGCGCAAGGGGTACCTGCGCCGCGACCCCAAGCGCCCGCGGGCGATCGAGATCGTCGGCAGCGAGGTCCGCGGACCGCAGCAGCTCGGCAGCCCGGAGGACGGCACCGACGCCCCCGCGCCCACCTTCGTGCCCGTCGTCGGGCGCATCGCGGCCGGCGGCCCGATCCTCGCCGAGCAGACGGTCGAGGACGTCTTCCCGCTGCCGCGCCAGCTCGTCGGGGACGGGGACCTCTTCCTCCTCAAGGTCCAGGGCGACTCGATGATCGAGGCCGCCATCTGTGACGGCGACTGGGTCGTCGTGCGCCGCCAGCCGGTCGCGGAGAACGGGGAGATCGTCGCCGCCCTGCTGGGGGAGGAGGCCACGATCAAGACGCTCCAGCGCCGCGACGGCCACGTGTGGCTGCTCCCGGCCAACGAGGCCTACTCCCCCATCGACGGCGACCACGCCCAGGTCCTGGGGCGCGTCGTCTCGGTCCTGCGCAGCCTGTAGATGGCCGACGGCGAGCTGCGCCTGCCGCTCGAGGAGGTCCACCGCGTCGTCCGCGCCGCGGTCGGGCGGCTCGGGCTCACCGGCGAGCGCGGCGACCTGTGCGCCCGGCTGTTCGTCGAGGCCACCCGCGACGGGGTGTACTCCCACGGCGTCGAACGCCTCCCCCGCTTCGCACGCACCGTCGCCGCCGGCCTCGTCGACGTCTCGGCCACGCCGGAGCGGACTGCCGGCAGCGGGGCTGTCGAGCGGTGGGACGGACGGCGCGGCCCCGGGAACCTCAACGCCTGGGCCGCGATGGACCGCGCGGTCGCCCTCGCCCGCACGCACGGGGTCGGCGCCGTCGCCCTCGGCAACACGAACCACTGGATGCGCGGCGGCACCTACGGCCGGCAGGCGGCCGAGGCTGGCCTCCTCGCGATGTGCTGGTCGAACACCATCGCCAACACCTCCGCCGCCGGGGAGGAGCCCGTCGTCGGCAACAACCCGCTCGTCGTCGCCGTCCCCCGGCCCGCCGGTCCGCTCGTCCTCGACATGGCGCTGAGCCAGTTCTCCGTCGGCGTCCTCACCGGCTACGCCCAGCGCGGCGAGCGGCTCCCGATCCCCGGCGGCTTCACCGCCGAGGGCGACCTCACGCACGACGCCGCCGCGGTCCTCGACAGCGGGCGCCCGGCCGCGGTCGGGCGCTGGAAGGGCTTCGCGCTCGCCGTCGTCCTCGACGCGTGGGCCGCCATGCTCTCCGGCGGGGCCGCGACCCACGAGCTCGGCACGGACCCGGAGGGCGAGAGCGGCCAGACCCAGTTCTTCCTCGCCCTCGACCCGGGCGTCGTCAGCGGTCCCGACGAGCAGGAGCGGGTGGCCGACGCCGTCGTCGCCTCGCTGCACGCCGCCGGCGCGGACCTGCGCTACCCCGGTGAGGGCACCGAGCGCGCCCGGCGCGAGAACCTCGAGCGCGGGCTGCCCGTGCGGCGGGCCACCTGGGCCGAGGTCACCACCCTCGCGGGCGCGAGCGCCTAGAAGCCGAGCTCGCGCACGACCGAGCGGATCCGCTCGGCGCTGGCGTGCAGGCCGGCGAGCTCGGCACTCGTCATCGGAAGCACGAGGCGCTCCTCGGCACCGCTGCCGCCCACGACGGTGGGCACCGAGAGGCACACCCCGGAGATCCCGACGTAGTCGGTGAGCAGCGTGGAGACGGGCAGCACCCTGTTCTCCGAGCGGAGCACGGCCTGGATGATCTCGACGGCAGCGAGCGCGACGGCGTAGTTCGTCGCACCCTTGCCCGCGATGATCCGGTAGGCCGCGGCGACGACCTCCTCCGCGACGGCGGCCCGCGCGTCCGCGTCGAGTCGCGGCGCGTGCGTGGTGCTCCAGTCCAGGAGCGGGACCGCCCCGATCATCGCCGAGCTCCAGAGGACGAGCTCGGAGTCCCCGTGCTCACCGACGACGTAGGCGTGGACGTTCTTCGCCGCGATGCCCGTCTCCTGGGCGATCCGGTGGCGCAGGCGCGAGGTGTCCAGGACGGTGCCGGACCCGAAGAGCTGCTCGCGCGGCAGCCCGGAGATCGTCAGGGCCGCCTGCGTGACGATGTCGACGGGGTTGGTCACCATGAGGTAGACGGCGTCCGGGGCGACGGCGGTGAGGCCCGGGACGAGGGTGCGCATGAGGGAGACGGTGCTCGCGGCGAGGTCGAGGCGCGTCTGCCCCGGCTGCTGCTTGGCACCCGCGGTGACGACCACGACGTCGGCGTCCCGGCACACCTCGATGTCGTCCGAGCCGACGACCTGCGCGGGTGGGACGAACTGGATGCCGTGGGCCAGGTCGAGCGCCTCCGCCTCGACCTTGGCCCGGTTGACGTCGTAGAGGACCACGCGCTGCGCGGCGCCCCGCATGAGCAGGGCGTAGGCGAGGGTCGCCCCCACCGTCCCGGCTCCGACGATCGCCACGGTGCTACCTCTGACCATGCCCACCCCTTTCGTCCTGCCCGAGCCTAGGTCCTGGTCGCGGGCTGCGCGCCCAGGCGGCGGAGCGCGCCGCGGGCGACCTCACCGTCGGTGGTCGGCCACAGCGGTGGCATCGAGCGGCGCAGGAAGGAGCCGTAGCGGGCCGTGGCGAGCCGCGGGTCGAGGACGGCGACCACGCCCCGGTCCCCGGTCGAGCGGATGAGCCGGCCGGCTCCCTGCGCGAGGAGCAGGGCGGCGTGGGTGGCGGCGACCGCCATGAACCCGTTGCCGCCGGACGCCGCGACGACCTCCGAGCGCGCGGAGCGCACGGGATCGTCCGGGCGGGGGAAGGGGATGCGGTCGATGACGACGAGCCGGCAGGTGCGCCCGGGCACGTCCACGCCCTGCCACAGCGACAGGGTGCCGACGAGCGTGGCGTCCTCGTCCTGCGCGAACCGCCGCACGAGGGAGGCGAGCTGGTCCTCCCCCTGGCACAGGACCGGGGTGTCGAGCTCGGCGCGCAGCAGGTCGGCGGCCTCCTCCGCGGCGCGCCGGGAGGAGAACAGGCCCAGCGCGCCTCCGCCGGAGGCGCGGACGAGGTCGACGAGCTCGCGCTGCGCCTCCTCGCTCGGGCCCTCGCGGCCGGGCGCGGGCAGGTGCCCGGCGACGTAGAGGATGCCCTGGCGGGCGTAGTCGAACGGTGAGCCGACGTCGATGCCCCGCCACCTCGTGCCGGCGCTCGTCGGCGTGACGGCGGGCTCGTCCTCCTCGCCCTCCGGGGCCGTGCGCCGGACCGGCCGCTCGGCGTCGTCGCCGTCGTCCAGGTGGTCGAGGAGGGAGACGCCCAGCGTGCGGGCCACGGGGTCGAAGGTGCCGCCGAGCGCGAGGGTGGCGGAGGTGAGGACTGCTGCGCGTCCGGCGAGCAGCTCGGTGGCGATCGGCCGGGCGACGTCGAGAGGTGCGAGATGGAGCCGGGCGGACTCGAAGCCGGTGCGGCCGCGGTCGCACCACAGCACCTCGCGGCGCTGGGCGACGCCGTCGCCGAGGAGCCGCTCGGCGATCTCGTGGAGGACGAGCATGGCCGAGCGCGCCATGAGGCGTCCGCCCGGCTCGGCCTCGCCGTCACCGCGCAGGGCGGTCATCGCCTCGCGGCTGCCCGCCTCGAGGAGGGTGAGGGCGTCGAGGAGCTCGGCGGGCACGCGGCGCAGCCGGCCCGCCGGTGCGGTCTCGAGCCAGGCGCCGAGCGCGCGTCCCGCCGCCTCAAGCGACTCGGCACTCACCCCGGCGTGCTTGCGGGCCAGGCGCACCGTGCGGTCGACGACGGCTGCGGAGAGCTCGAGGGTCGACTGCGCGGTGACCCGCTCGGCGAGCTCGTGCGCCTCGTCGACGACGAGCACGTCGTGCTCGGGCAGCACCCGGGAGGACCCGGCGGCGGCGATGCCGAGCATCGCGTGGTTGGTGACGACGACGTCGGCCTCGTGCGCCGCGCGACGCGCCGCCTCGGGGAAGCACTCCTCGAGCATCGGACAGCTCGCGCCGAGGCACTCGAGCTTGGTCACCGAGACCTGGCGCCACGCGCGGTCACCGACGGCGAAGTCGAGGTCGTCACGGTCCCCCGAGTCGGTCTGCTCGGCCCACTCGCGCAGCCGCAGCACCTGCTCGGCGAGCGGCCCCCGGGCGGGCGCCCCGCCGGCGTCGGCGGTCGCGGCGTCGAGGGCGAACAGGCCCGGCTCGTCGTCCGCCGGGTAGCCGCCCGCGACCTTGTGCCGGCACACGTAGTTGTGCCAGCCCTTGAGCAGCGCGACGTTCGGGCGCGGCCGGCCGGACGCGGCGACGACGTCGGCGACGAGCGGGACGTCGTGGGTGAGCACCTGGCGCTGCAGGGCGAGGGTGGCGGTCGAGATGACGGCCCGCTCGTTGTGCTCGACGGCGTGGGCGAGGACGGGCACGAGGTAGCCGAGGGACTTGCCCGTGCCGGTGCCGGCCTGGACGAGGAGCGCACCGGGCTCGCGCAGGGTCCGGGCGACCTCGCGCGCCATCGTCAGCTGCCCGTCGCGTTCCTTGCCCCCGAGCCGTTCGACGGCGGCGTGCAGCAGCTCCGCGGTCGTGCTCACGCCGAGTGGGCGGCGACCAGCTCTGCCGCGAGCGCCTCGTCGACGAGTGCGGTGAGCCGGGTGCCGGTGCCCGTGTGCTCCTCGGCGATGACCTCACCGCTGTTGTGCGCCCGGGAGACGAGGTCGCCGCGCGAGTACGGCACGAGCACCTCGACCCGGACCGACGGGCGCGGCAGCAGCTCGGCGATGCGCTCGCGCAGCTCCTCGATCCCCGCGCCGGTGCGCGCCGAGACCGCAACGGCCCCGGGGTAGCGGGTGCGCAGCCCGGCGATCGTGCCCGGGTCGGCGAGGTCGGCCTTGTTGAGGACGATGACCTCGGGGATCTCCTCGACGCCCTCGATGTCGGCGAGGACGTCGCGCACGGCCTTGACCTGGCCCTCGGGGTCGGGATGGGCGGCGTCGACGACGTGGAGGACGAGGTCCGCCTCGGCGACCTCCTCGAGGGTCGAGCGGAACGCCTCGACGAGCTGGTGGGGCAGCGAGCGGACGAAACCGACCGTGTCGGCCAGGGTGTAGACCCGGCCGTCGGGCGTCTCGGCGCGGCGGACCGTGGGGTCCAGGGTGGCGAACAGGGCGTTCTCGACGAGCACGCCGGCGCCGGTGAGCCGGTTGAGCAGGGAGGACTTGCCGGCGTTCGTGTAGCCGGCGATCGCGACCGACGGGATGTGGGCGCGGTGACGCGAGGCGCGCTTGGTCTCCCGGGAGGGCGCCATCTGGGCGATCTGGCGACGCAGCCGCGCCATGCGGGTGCGGATCCGCCGCCGGTCGAGCTCGATCTTCGTCTCACCGGGGCCGCGCGAGCCGATCCCCGCGCCGCCGGCGACCCGGCCACCTGCCTGCCGGGACATCGACTCACCCCAGCCGCGCAGGCGCGGCAGCAGGTACTCGAGCTGGGCGAGCTCGACCTGCGCCTTGCCCTCCCGGGACTTCGCGTGCTGGGCGAAGATGTCGAGGATGAGGGCCGTGCGGTCGATGACCTTGACCTTGACGACGTCCTCGAGGGCGCGCCGCTGGGAAGGGCTGAGCTCGGAGTCCGCGACGACGGTGTCCGCGCCGAGCTCGGCGACGAGCTCGGCGAGCTCGGCGGCCTTGCCCGAGCCGAAGTACGTCGCCGGGTCGGGCGAGGCGCGGCGCTGGAGCACGGCGTCGAGCACGACCGAGCCGGCCGTCTCGGCGAGCGCCGCCAGCTCCGCCAGGGAGACCTCGGCGAGCTCGGAGTCCGGCCCGGACCACACGCCGATGAGCACGACCCGCTCCAGGCGCAGCTGCCGGTACTCGACCTCGGTGACGTCCTCGAGCTCGGTCGACAGCCCGCCCACGCGACGCAGCGCCGAGCGCTCCTCGCGGTCGAGCTGCTCGCCGTCGAGCTCGTGACCGTCGGCGGCGTCCTCCTGCACAGCCGTGCCGGCCCGTGCGAGCACCCGTGCCACGACGTCGTGCGCAGGGTCGGTCGGTGCGGAGGTCTCGTCGTGCTCTGCCATGTTCTCCCAGTCGTCGTCCACTCCCCCAAGGGTCCCACGGAGGCGCGCCGGCTGCGAACAGATATCCACACCCCGCGAGGTAGGTTTCTGGGGTGAGCGAGCACTACTTCTCCGCCCAGCCGGCCTCCTCCGGGGAGACCCGCACGATGACCGTGGAGCTCCGCGGCAGGCGCGTCCAGGTGACCACGGCCGCCGGGGTGTTCTCCGGCGACCGCCTCGACCTCGGCACCCGGGTGCTGCTCGAGGCCGCGCCGGACCCGGCGCCGTCGGGCACGCTCGTCGACCTCGGCTGCGGGTGGGGTCCGGTGACCCTCGCCCTGGCGGCGGCCTCCCCCGCCGCGCGGGTGGTCGCCGTCGACGTCAACGAGCGGGCACGCGACCTCACGGCACGCAACGCCGCGGCCCTGGGCCTGCGCAACGTCGTCGTCGCCACGCCCGAGGAGGCGGCGGACCTGCTGCCCGACGGGATCACCGAGCTGTGGTCCAACCCGCCGATCCGCATCGGCAAGCCGGCGCTGCACGAGCTGCTGCGCACGTGGCTGGGCCGGCTCGCGCCCGAGGGCCGGGCCTACCTCGTCGTCGGGAAGAACCTCGGCGCCGACTCCCTGCACCGGTGGATCGAGACCGAGCTGGCGCTGCCGACCGAGCGCCTGTCGAGCTCGAAGGGCTTCCGGGTGCTCGACGTGCACCGGGCCTGACCGCCCGCCGGCCGGGGCGAGTGCCCCTAGCGGAGCGTGACGCGCGCGACGAGCGTCGCGGGACCGGTGAGCAGGGCGCGGCCGTCGTCGGTCAGACGCACGAGCAGCTCCCCACCGGGCACCTGCACCCGCCACAGCCGGGGAGCCTCCTGCCCGCCCCACGCGTGGAGCGCGACGGCGACGGCGCACGCGCCCGTCCCGCACGAGCGGGTCTCCCCCGCCCCCCGCTCCTGCACGCGCATGCGCACCGTGCCGGCCGTCTCCCCGTCGAGGGTCGTCTCCCCGAGGGGGACGACGAGCTCGACGTTGGTCCCCTCCGGGGGCAGCGGGTCGACGGCGACGAGCGGGCCGAGGTCGGCGCCGTCGAGCTCGGCGACGTCCGGCAGCGCGACGACGGTGTGCGGGTTGGGCATGGTGACGCGCAGTCCGGCGCGGGTGCCCTCGAGCCCGGTGGCCTGGACGGCGACGTCGAAGCCGCGCCGGACGGCCTCCGCACCGCCGGGCAGCCCCCACGGGCCCATGTCGACGGTGTAGAGCCCGCCGCTGCGCCACACCGAGCGCACCCCGCCGCGGGTGCCGAGGAGGACGGGCTCGCCGTCGGCGAGCGACAGCAGGCCCTCGTCCTCGAGGAAGGCGATGACGAGCCGGGCGGCGTTGCCGCACATCTCGGCCGGTGAGCCGTCGGCGTTGCGGTAGTCCATGAACCACTCCGCGCCGTGCGCGGCGGCCTCGGCCGCCTCGGCGAACGCACGGGAGCGGACGACGCGCACGACGCCGTCGGCCCCGATGCCGGCCCGCCGGTCGCACAGGGCGGCCACCGCGGCGGCGTCGAGCTCGCGAGCGCCGTCGGGGTCGGCGAGGAGGAGGAAGTCGTTCTCGGTGGCGTGCCCCTTGGTGAGGGACAGGCCGGACAGGGCCGCGAGGGAAGGCATGGCGAGAGCCTACGTCCGGCGACCGGTCAGGTCGCGGCCCCGTCCACGAAGGCCTGCGCCGCGCGTGCCGCGAGGTCCGGCCCGGGCTCCAGCCACCGGACGCGCGGGTCGCGGCGGAACCACTTCTCCTGGCGCCGGGCGAGCTGGCGGGTGGCGATGGTGATGGCCTCGTGCGCCTCGTCGACGTCGAGCCGCCCCTCGAGGACGGCCACCGCCTGGGAGTAGCCCACGGCCCGTGAGGCCGTGCGCCCCTGGGCCAGCCCCGCGGCCAGGAGGTCGCGGGTCTCCTCGAGGAGGCCGCCGTCGAGCATGGCACGGGCGCGCGCCGCGATGCGGCGGTCGAGCTCCTCGCGCGGGACGGCGATCGCCACCTGGACGGCGGGCAGGTGGTAGCGGTGCTCGGGCATCGAGGCCGAGTACGGGCGGCCGGTGAGCTCGATGACCTCCAGCGCCCGCACGACGCGGCGCGCGTTGGCCGGCAGGATCCGCGCGGCCGCCTGCGGGTCGCGGGCCGCGAGCTCGGCGTGGAGGATGCCGGGCCCCTCACGCTCGACGCGCTCCTCCAGCCGGGCCCGGACCTGCGGGTCGGTGCCGGGGAAGTCGAGCTCGTCCAGCGCGGCGCGCACGTAGAGCCCCGAGCCGCCGACGAGGACCGCGCGCCGGCCACGGCCGTGGACGGCGGCGACGTCCGCGCGCGCCTCACGCTGGTAGGCGGCGACGTTCGCCTCCTGGGTGACGTCCAGGACGTCGAGCTGGTGGTGTGCCACCCCGCGCCGCTGGTCCGGCGGCAGCTTGGCGGTGCCGACGTCCATGCCGCGGTAGAGCTGCATCGCGTCGGCGTTGACGACCTCGGCGGCGTCGGGGCCGCCGAGGAGGTCGACGACGTCGAGCGCGAGGTCCGACTTGCCCGTCGCGGTGGGCCCGACGACGGCGAGGACGGGGTGGGGCACGGCCGTCAGCCTACGTCGCCCCGGTCCCCCGGCCCCAGCCGCGGGTCCCCACGCCCGCGGTCAGCGGGTGCGCAGCGAGGGCATGCCGAGGGTGACGGCGCCACCGGGCGCGGGCGCCGCCCCGCCGCCGTGGTCGTGGTCGCCGCGGCGGGCGCGCTCCCAGGCGTCCCCGGCGCGCGTGCGGCGCAGGGCGTAGGTGCCGCCGAGCGTCGGGGAGTCGGCGACGAGGTGGTGCGGGGCGCCGTGGGTCACCGTCGCGGTGACCATGTCCCCGGGGCGTGGCAGCTCGGTGGTGCCCGGGGGCAGGGCGACGTGGACGAGCCTGTTGTCGGCGGCGCGGCCGCTGATCCTCGCCGTCGCGCCGTCCTTGCGGCCCTCGCCGTCGGCGACGAGCACCTCGACGGTGCGCCCGACCTGGCGCTCGTTCTCCAGCGTCCCGATCCGCTCCTGGAGGGCGACGAGCCGCTGGTAGCGGTCGGCGACGACGTCCGGCGGGACCTGGTCGGGGAGGTCGGCGGCCGGGGTACCGGGGCGCGGGGAGTACTGGAAGGTGAAGGCGCTGGCGAACCGGGAGGCCTCGACGACCTCGAGGGTCTGGGCGAAGTCCTCCTCCGTCTCCCCCGGGAAGCCGACGATGATGTCGGTGCTGATCGCGGCATCGGGGACGGCGGCGCGCACGCGGTCGAGGATGCCGAGGAACTTGGCCGAGCGGTAGGAGCGGCGCATCGCCCGCAGGATGCGGTCCGAGCCGGACTGCAGCGGCATGTGCAGCTGGGGCATGACCGTCGGCGTCTGGGCCATCGCCTCGATGACGTCGTCGGTGAAGGCAGCGGGGTGCGGGGAGGTGAACCGCACGCGCTCGAGGCCCTCGACCTGCCCGCAGGCGCGCAGCAGCTTGGCGAACGCGCCGCGGTCACCGAAGCTCACGCCGTAGGAGTTGACGTTCTGCCCGAGCAGCGTGACCTCGATCGCGCCCTGGGCGACGACCGCCTCGACCTCGGCGAGGACGTCACCGGGGCGCCGGTCGCGCTCCTTGCCGCGCAGGTGGGGCACGATGCAGAAGGTGCACGTGTTGTTGCAGCCGACGGAGATCGACACCCAGCCCGCGTAGGCGGACTCGCGCTTGGTGGGCAGCGTCGAGGGGAAGACCTTGAGCGACTCCTCGATCTCCACCTGCGCCTCGGCGTTGTGCCGGGCGCGCTCGAGGAGGGTCGGCAGGACGTCGAGGTTGTGGGTGCCGAACACGACGTCGACCCACGGGGCCTTGTCGACGATGCCGTCGCGCATCTGCTGGGCGAGGCACCCGCCGACGGCGATCTGCATGCCCGGCCGCCCGCGCTTGACCGCGGCGAGCTGGCCGAGGTTCCCGAAGAGCCTGGTCGCGGCGTTCTCGCGCACCGAGCACGTGTTGATGACGACGACGTCCGCGCCGGTGACGAGCGGGTCGGAGGCGGGGTCGGCCGGCACGTAGCCGGCGTCCTCCAGCATCCCGGCGAGGCGCTCGGAGTCGTGGACGTTCATCTGGCAACCCATGGTGCGCACGGCGTACGTGCGGGGTGCGCTGGCGGTGGCACTCATCGTCTGGCAAGTCTAGTTCCGCCCGGACTGTCCGACCTCACGCCCCCGGAAAACATGACCTGCGCCACTGCTTACGGTTAGGTTTGCCCGTATGACTCAGCCGGGCACCTCCATGCCCCCTCCCTCCAGCGAGCCTCTCGTGGAGATGCGGGCAGTCGAGAAGCACTTCGGGGACCTGCACGTCCTCAAGACCATCAACCTCACCGTGCACCGCGGCGAGGTCGTCGTCGTCATCGGCCCCTCGGGGTCGGGCAAGTCGACGCTGTGCCGCACGATCAACCGGCTCGAGACGATCGACTCCGGCGAGATCCTCGTCGACGGGACCCCGCTTCCCGAGGAGGGCAAGGCCCTCGCCAAGCTGCGGGCCGACGTCGGGATGGTCTTCCAGTCCTTCAACCTCTTCGCCCACAAGTCGGTCCTCGACAACGTGACCCTCGGCCCGATCAAGGTCCGCGGCATGAAGAGCAAGGAGGCCAAGGACCACGCGATGGACCTCCTGCGTCGCGTGGGGGTGGCCGACCAGGCCGCCAAGCTCCCCGCCCAGCTCTCCGGCGGCCAGCAGCAGCGTGTGGCGATCGCCCGCGCCCTGGCCATGCAGCCCAAGGTCATGCTCTTCGACGAGCCGACCTCCGCGCTGGACCCGGAGATGATCAACGAGGTCCTCGACGTCATGACCGAGCTCGCACGCTCGGGCATGACGATGGTCGTCGTCACCCACGAGATGGGCTTCGCACGGAGGGCGGCGGACCGCGTCGTCTTCATGGACCAGGGCGAGATCGTCGAGGAGAAGGACCCCGAGACGTTCTTCACCGCCCCCGAGTCGGACCGCGCCAAGGACTTCCTCGGCAAGATCCTCACCCACTGACCCGCACCGACCGAAGGAGACCCATGAGAATCACACGAGGAACCCGAATCGCGGCACTGGCTGCGGCGGGCGCGCTCATGCTCGCCGCCTGCGGCAGCGACGACGGCGGCAGCGGGAGCGGCGACGCGACCACCGGCGGCTCGACCGAGGGCGCGAACGGTGGTGACGGCATCACCATCGGCATCAAGTTCGACCAGCCCGGCCTCGGACTCCAGGAGGGCAGCGAGTTCACCGGCTTCGACGTCGACGTCGCGCGGTACGTGGCGGGCGAGCTCGGCTACACCGAGGACCAGATCACCTTCGTCGAGTCCCCCTCCGCCCAGCGCGAGAACATGCTGCAGAACAACCAGGTCGACATGATCTTCGCGACCTACTCGATCACCGACGACCGCAAGGAGCTCGTCTCCTTCGCCGGCCCGTACTTCGTCGCCGGCCAGGACCTGCTCGTGCGCGCCGACGACACCGAGATCACCGGACCCGACACCCTGGACGGCAAGGTGCTGTGCTCCGTCGAGGGCTCCACGTCCGCCGAGCGCATCCGCGAGGAGTACGCCGAGGGCGTGGAGCTCTTCCCGACGGTCGGCTACTCCGAGTGCGTGGAGTCGCTCATCGCCGGCACCGTCGACGCCGTCACCACCGACGACGTCATCCTCGCCGGCTTCGCGGCCCAGCCGCAGTACGAGGGCCAGCTCAAGGTCGTCGGCAACCCGTTCTCCGAGGAGCGCTACGGCATCGGCCTCAACAAGGACTCCGACCTGTGCGAGGACATCAACGCCGCGGTCGAGAAGATGGTCGCCGACGGCGACTGGGAGCGGATCCTCGCCGAGAACGTCGGCGACTCCTTCACCCCGGACGCCTCGCTCAACCCGCCCACCGAGCTCGAAGCCTGCAGCTGAGCCACTGACGACGTCGGGGAGCGCGGCCTCGGGTCACGCTCCCCGACGT
>NZ_VDFS01000063.1:82160-83798 GCF_006151955.1 Georgenia sp. 311
TTCGCCGAGGTCGTCACGCAGTACGACGTGATCGGCGCGTTCGGCTCCAACCTCCGGCTCACCCTCTTCTCGGGGCTGGCCGCCCTGGTCATCGGCGTGGTCCTCGCGGCCATGCGGGTCAGCCCCGCGCCGAGCCTGCGCCTGGCGGGCGCCGCGTACGTCACGCTCGTGCGCAACACCCCGCTCACCCTCGTCGTCGTGTTCTGCTCCCTCGTCCTGTGGGGGCAGCTCGACATCCAGCTCGTCAGCCGTGACCAGGCGGGCTGGCTCGAGGTCAACAGCTTCCGCCTCGCCGTGCTCGGCCTGGCGGCCTACACCGGCGCGTTCGTCTGCGAGGCGCTGCGCAGCGGCGTCAACACCGTCCCTGTCGGCCAGGCAGAGGCGGCCCGGGCGATCGGCCTCGGCTTCACCGACTCGATGCGCCTCATCATCCTGCCGCAGGCCTTCCGCGGCTCGGTGGCGCCGCTGGGCAACACGCTCATCGCGCTGGCGAAGAACACCACCGTCGCCCAGGCGGCCGGCGTGTTCCAAGCCTCCTCGGTGATGAACACGATGATCGAGTTCCACCCGCAGTACATCGTCGCGATCTTCCTGACCTTCGCCCTCGGCTTCATCGTCATCGTCCTGCCGATGGGGCTGCTGGCCACCTATGTCTCCCGGAAGGCGGCGGTCCGCCGATGAGCACCACCCTCTTCGACGCCCCCGGCCCTCGCATGCGGCGCCGCATCCTCGTGGCCAACATCATCGGGGCGCTCGTCCTCCTCGCGCTGCTCACGTGGGTGGTCATCGGCCTCGCCGGCAAGGGCCAGTTCACCGCACAGAAGTGGGAGCCGTTCCTCACGTCGAACGTGTGGGAGAACTTCTTCCTCCCCGGGCTCCTGGCCACCCTCAAGGCAGCGTTCCTCGCCATCATCGGCGCCCACGTCTTCGCGCTCGTCTTCGGCCTGGGGCGCCTGTCCCAGCTCGCCCCCGTGCGGTGGGTGTCCGGCGCCGTCGTGGAGTTCTTCCGCGCCGTGCCGGTGCTGATCATGATGATCTTCCTGTACTTCTGGTTCACCCGGAGCGGCGTGGTGCCTGCGTCCGAGGGCCCGCTCTGGGCCGTCGTCGTCGCGCTCACGCTCTACAACGGCTCGGTCATCGCGGAGCTGCTGCGCTCGGGCGTGGTGAGCCTGCCCCGCGGCCAGCGGGAGGCGGCGCTGACGATCGGCCTGCGCCACGGGCAGTCGCTGCGCCTGGTCGAGCTGCCCCAGGCGATGCTCGCCATGCTGCCGTCGATGGTCAGCCAGCTCGTCGTCATCCTCAAGGACTCGGCGCTCGGCTACATCATCACCTACACCGAGCTGCTGCGGGCCGCCCGGCTCGTGGGCAGCAACTTCGGCAACCTGCTGCCCGCGCTGCTCGTCGCGGCGGTGATCTTCATCCTCATCAACTGGCTGCTCACGACGCTCGCGGAGCGTACGGCCTCCCGCATGCGCGCCCGCACGGCCGGACCCGTCCGGGTCGGTGCGCCGTCGGCCGTCCCGCAGAGCGCGGGCGGGAGCCACTAGCGCTGAGGGGGTCGCCGTCCGTGGACGGCGACCCCCTCACGGCAGGTCCTCCCCGCCCGGGTCCTCCGCCTCGCCGCCGAGGGCCTCCTCG
>NZ_VDFS01000063.1:84080-114064 GCF_006151955.1 Georgenia sp. 311
CGCGCGCATGACGACGCCGGGAGGGTAGCCCTTGCGGGCGAGCATCCCGGCAAGGCGGCGGCGCCGCTTCACCGGGTCCAGGCCGCGAGTCGTCCGCGCCTTGCGCACGGCGAGCGCGACCGCCGTGGTGACCTCGTCCTCGTCGTCGATCTGCTCGAGCGCCTGCTCGGCGACCTCGGGGCTCACGCCCTTGAGGCGCAGCTCGTGGGCGAGCGCCCGCCGGGCCAGGCCACGCTCCTCGTGCCGGGTACGGACGAGCATCTCGGCGTACGCGGCGTCGTCGACGAGCCCGACCTCCTCGAACCGGTCGAGGAGAGCCTCGGCCAGCTCCTCCGGGACGTCCCGGGAGGCGAGCTTCTCGGCGAGCTGGGACCGGCTGCGCGGGGCGGCGGCGAGCTGGCGCAGGAGGATCGCGCGGGCGACCTCCTCCGTCGGCGGCTCGCGGTCCTCGGCGGCGGCGCCGGTGGCCGGGGGCTCAGGCGCCCGGCCACCGGAGCGACGTGCGGGGCTCAGAAGTCGACCTCGGCCTCCGCGCCGTCCTTCGCCTCGGCGGACTTGCCGATGCCGAGCTTGTCGAGGATCTTCTTCTCGATCTCCTCGGCGAGCTCGGGGTTGTCCTTGAGGAAGCGCCGGGAGTTCTCCTTGCCCTGGCCGAGCTGGTCGCCCTCGTAGGTGAACCAGGCACCGGACTTGCGCACGATGCCGTGCTCGACGCCGAGGTCGAGCAGGCCACCCTCGCGCGAGATGCCCTGGCCGTAGACGATGTCGAACTCGGCCTGCTTGAAGGGCGGGGCCATCTTGTTCTTGACGATCTTGGCCCGGGTGCGGTTGCCCACCGGGACGGCGCCCTCCTTGAGGGTCTCGATGCGGCGGACGTCGATCCGGATCGAGGCGTAGAACTTCAGCGCCTTGCCACCGGTGGTGGTCTCGGGCGAGCCGAAGAACACGCCGATCTTCTCGCGGAGCTGGTTGATGAAGATCGCGGTGGTGCCCGAGGCGGACAGCGCACCGGTGATCTTGCGCAGTGCCTGGGACATGAGGCGCGCCTGCAGACCGACGTGGGAGTCACCCATCTCGCCCTCGATCTCGGCCTTGGGCACGAGCGCGGCGACCGAGTCGATGACGACGATGTCGATCGCGCCGGAGCGGATCAGCATGTCCATGATCTCCAGCGCCTGCTCACCGGTGTCCGGCTGGGAGACGAGGAGGGCGTCGGTGTCGACGCCGAGCTTCTTGGCGTACTCCGGGTCCAGCGCGTGCTCCGCGTCGATGAAGGCGGCGATCCCGCCGGCCCGCTGCGCGTTGGCCACGGCGTGCAGGGCGACGGTCGTCTTGCCGGAGGACTCCGGGCCGTAGATCTCGACGACGCGCCCGCGGGGCAGTCCGCCGATGCCGAGGGCGACGTCCAGGGCCACCGACCCGGTGGGGATGACGGCGACGGGCGGACGGGTGTCGTCCCCCAGCCGCATGATCGAGCCCTTGCCGAACTGGCGGTCGATCTGGCTGAGCGCGGCCTCCAGGGCCTTGCTGCGGTCTGCTACGGGAGCGGCCATGTGAGTTCTCCTTGGGTCAGTCGGCCGGGCGCCGGCCGGGCGGAACAGGGCTGGTCTTCCAGGGCCCGCCCTCTCCGGACGGCTACCTGTTGGGGAGGCTATGCCCGACCACCGACATCCGGGTCGCGGCCCCTCCCGACTGTGGAGACCCGCGACCCGTCCTTCCCTGGGGACCAGCCTAGACCGAACGGGTGTTCGACCGCACGCGACACGCGGGGTCAGCGACGCTTCGGGTCCAGCGTCCCGCGGTGGCGCCAGCGCACGAGCTCTCCGAGCTCCATCTCCTCGCACACGGCGTCCCACACCTGCTGCGGCGCGAGGCCGTCGGCGAGCGCCTGGGCGGCCGTCCGGTTGCCCAGCGGCACGAGGACGAGCTCGGCGGCGAGGGTGCGGCCGTACGCCGAGCCGAAGGTGTCCTCCAGCGCCTGCCGGAACTCCGAGTGCTTCACCGCACAAGGGTGCCACGACCGCCCGTGGGGGCGCGCACCGGGGGGCTCGGGGCGTGCGTGTCGGACCTCACCTGCACAATGAGGGCCATGGTGGCAGACGTGTTGGCCGGGTTCTCCGCCCCGACGCGCGCCTGGTTCGCCGGCGCCTTCGCCGCGCCCACCGCCGCCCAGACCGGCGCCTGGGAGGCGGTGCGCGCCGGGGACCACGCCCTCGTCGTGGCCCCGACCGGCTCGGGCAAGACGCTCTCGGCGTTCCTGTGGTCGGTCGATCGCCTCCTCACCGGGGAGGATCCCCCGCCCGAGCGGCGCGCCCGTGTCGTCTACGTCTCCCCGCTCAAGGCCCTCGCCGCGGACGTCGAGCGCAACCTGCGCTCCCCCCTCGTCGGCATCACCCGGGCGGCGGCCGCGTCCGGCACCCCGCTGCGCGACGTCACGGTGGGCGTGCGCACGGGCGACACCCCACCCGCGGAGCGCCGCGCCCTGGCCACCCGGCCGCCGGACATCCTCATCACCACCCCCGAGTCGCTCTACCTCGTCCTCACCTCCGCAGCGCGCGAGGGGCTGCGCGGGGTGGAGACGGTCATCCTCGACGAGGTCCACGCCGTGGCCGGCACCAAGCGCGGGGCGCACCTCGCGGTCACCCTCGAGCGGCTCGACGCCCTCCTGCCGCGCCCGGCGCAGCGGATCGGGCTCTCGGCCACGGTGCGTCCGGTCGAGGCGGTGGCGCGCTTCCTCTCCGGTGCCCGCACCCCGGACGAGGGCGGTCGCCCGGTCCGCATCGTGCGCCCGGAGGTCGCCAAGGAGCTGCAGATCGACGTCGTCGTCCCCGTCCCCGACCTGTCCGACCTGCCCGAGGCACCGAGCGAGCCCGCGGCGGAGCCGGACCTGTCGGGCTCCGCCGCCGGCCGCCTGCCCGGACCGCACCGCGCCTCGATCTGGCCGCACGTCGAGGAACGCCTCGTCGACCTCATCACCACCCACCGCTCGACCATCGTCTTCGCCAACTCACGGCGCGGGGCCGAGCGCCTCGCCGCACGGGTCAACGAGGTCTGGGCCGAGCGCACCCGGCCCGCCGACGCGGAGAGCGGGCCCGCGAGCTCGGCCGACGCCTGGGCCGCCCAGGTCCCCGGGCAGTCGGGGACGGCCTCGCCGGCCGCCGACGGAGAGCTCGCCCGGGCCCACCACGGCTCGATGAGCCGCGAGGAGCGCACCCGCATCGAGACGGCGCTGAAGTCCGGCACCCTGCCCGCCGTCATCGCCACCTCCACCCTCGAGCTCGGCATCGACATGGGCACGGTCGACCTCGTCGTCCAGGTCGGTGCCCCGCCGTCGGTGGCCTCGGCGCTCCAGCGCATCGGGCGGGCCGGGCACCAGGTCGGGGCGCTGTCCCGCGGCGTCGTCCTGCCCACCCACCGCGGTGACCTCCTCGCGTCCTCGGTGACCTCCGTGCGGGCCCAGGAGGGGGCGATCGAGGCGCTGCACGTCGTGAGCAACCCGCTCGACGTCCTCGCCCAGCAGGTCGTGGCGATGCTCGCCGTGGACGATTGGCCGGTCGACGAGCTCGCCGCCCTCGTGCGGCGCAGCGCCCCGTTCGAGTCGCTCGGGGACGCCTCCCTCCACGCGGTCCTCGACATGCTCTCCGGCCGCTACCCCAGCGAGGAGTTCGCCGAGCTGCGTCCGCGCGTCGTGTGGGACCGCGCCGCGGGCACGCTCACCGCGCGGCCGGGCGCGCTGCGGCTGGCGACGACGAGCGGGGGCACCATCCCCGACCGTGGCCTGTACGGCGTCTTCCTCGCCGCCACCGCGACCCAGGACGGCGACGGCGTCACCTCCGCGGGTCGGGGCGGGCGCCGGGTGGGCGAGCTCGACGAGGAGATGGTCTTCGAGTCGCGCGTCGGCGACACCTTCACCCTCGGGTCGAGCACGTGGCGCATCGAGGACATCACCCCCGACCGGGTCCTCGTCTCCCCCGCCCCCGGCCAGCCCGGGCGGCTGCCGTTCTGGAAGGGCGACTCCCCCGGGCGGCCCGTCGAGCTCGGCCGGGCGCTGGGCGCGTTCGTCCGCACGACCGCGGCGCTGCCCACCGACGAGGCGCACGCCAGGCTCGCGGCGCAGGGCCTGGACGAGTGGGCGCGAGACAACCTCCTCGGCTACCTGGACGAGCAGCGCGAGCACGCCCACCTGAGCGACGACCGCACGATCGTCCTCGAGCGCTTCCGCGACGAGCTCGGCGACTGGCGAGTGGTCATCCACTCCCCCTTCGGCTCCCGGGTCCACACCCCGTGGGCGCTCGTGCTCTCCGCGCGGCTGCGTGAGCGGCTCGGGATGGACGTCGCCGCCATGCCGGCCGACGACGGCATCGTCCTGCGCCTGCCCGACGTCGGCCCCGAGGGCGGGGAGCTGCCGATCGCTGCCGAGGACCTCCTCCTCGAGCCCGACGAGGTCACCGGCCTGGTCGTCGAGGGGCTCGCCGGCTCGGCGCACTTCGCCTCGCGGTTCCGTGAGGCCGCCACCCGCGCGCTCCTCCTGCCGCGCCGGCGCCCCGACCGCCGCCAGCCGCTGTGGCAGCAGCGCCACCGCGCCGCCCAGCTGCTCGGCGTGGCGGTCGACCACCCCGACTTCCCCATCGTGCTCGAGGCGGTTCGTGAGTGCCTCCAGGACGACTTCGACACCCCGGCGCTGGCCGAGGTCATGGCGCAGGTGGCCCGGCGCGACCTGCGCGTCGTCGAGGTCTCCACCCCCACCCCCTCACCCTTCGCGCGCAGCCTGCTCATGGGCTACGTCGGGCAGTTCCTCTACGACGGCGACGCCCCCGCCGCCGAACGCCGCGCCGCCGCCCTCACCCTCGACCCGCGCCTGCTCGCCGAGCTCATCGGCCCGGGTGCCACCGAGCTCGCCGACCTCCTCGAGCCGACCGCCCTGGCGGACATCGAGGAGGAGGTGGGGCTGCGCCGCCACCCCGCCGGCGACCTCGAGGCCGTCGCCGACCTCGTGCGCCGCCTCGGTCCGGTCACCGGCGCCGACGTCGCCGCCCGGTGCGCCCCGCCCACGTCCGCCGGGGAGTGGCTCGCCGAGCTCGAGACGGCCCGGCGCGTCATCCGCGTCACCGTCGGCGGCCAGGAACGGTGGGCGGCGATCGAGGACGCCGGCCGGCTGCGTGACGCCCTCGGGGTGGCCCTGCCCGTCGGCCTGCCGGAGGGCGTGCTCGAGCCCGTCGCCGACCCGCTCGGTGACCTCGTCCGTCGCTACGCCCGCACGCACGGCCCCTTCCGCGCCGAGGAGCCGGCCGCCCACCTCGGGCTGGGGACCGCCGCGATCGCCCCGGTCCTGCGGCGGCTGACGGCGGCCTCCGCCCTCGTCACCGGACGCCTGCGCCCGGGCTCGGAGACCGGCGACCAGTACTGCGACGCCGAGGTGCTGCGCCGCATCCGCCGCCGCAGCCTCGCCGTGCTGCGTGCGGAGGTCGAGGCCGTGCCGGCGACCACCCTCGGGGCCTTCCTCCCACGCTGGCAGCAGGTCGCCACCGCCGGCAGCGGCCCCGCGGCGCTCGCCTCGGTGGTCGACCAGCTCGCCGGGGCCAGGGTCCCGGCCTCCGCCCTGGAGTCCCTCGTCCTGCCGGCGCGGGTCAGTGGCTACCGCGGCGCGCTCCTCGACGAGCTCACCACCGCGGGTGAGGTCCTGTGGTGCGGCGCCGGCGCGCTGCCCGGCGTCGACGGCTACCTCGTGCTCGCCCCCGCCGACAGCCCCGAGCTGCTGCCTCCCGCCCAGGAGGTGGCGGACGACCCGCTCCAGCACACCCTCCTCGAGGTGCTCGCCGGGGGCGGGCAGTTCTTCCGCGAGCTGCTCGCCGCCTGCCGCGAGCAGGACGCCATGGTGAGCACCGACCGGGTGCTCGACGCGCTGTGGGAGCTCGCCTGGGGCGGCCACGTGACCAACGACTCCCTCGCCCCCGTCCGCGCCCGGCTCTCCGGCGGCCGCCCGGCCCACCACTCCGCGCGCCGGCCGCCTCGGGCCAGCGGCGCGCTCTCCCGGCGTCGCTCGCTCGTCGCCGCGGCCGCCGGGTCCAGGCCGGGCGGGCCGCTACCGCCCGCCGCGGCCGGGCGCTGGTCCCTCGTCCCCCGCGCCGGCGGGAACGCCACGGCCGTCCTCGCGCAGGTCGCGGCGCTGCTCGAGCGGCACGGCGTGCTCACCCGGGGCGCGGTCGGCCTGGAGGACCTCCCCGGCGGATTCGCCACCGCCTACCCCGTGCTCACCCGGCTCGAGGACGCCGGGAAGGTCCGCCGCGGCTACCTCGTCGAAGGGCTGGGCGCGGCCCAGTTCGCCCTCCCCGAGTGCGTCGACCTGCTGCGCGACGCCGCCCGGCGCGCCTCGCCCACGCCTCTGCTCCTCGCCGCGACCGACCCGGCCAACCCGTACGGTGCCGCGCTCCCCTGGCCCGACGCCACGGCGGAGGGCGCCCGCCCGCGCCGTGCGGCGGGCTCGGTCGTCGTCCTCGTCGGCGGCGAGCTGTGCCTCTACGTCGAGCGAGGCGGGCGCACCCTGCTCTCCTTCACCACCGACCCCGCCCGCCTGGAGGTCGCGGCCGGCGAGCTCGCCCGCACCGCCGCACGCGGGACGCTCGGCCGTCTCACCCTCCACCGGGTCGACGGTGAGCCCGCGCTCGGCGCCGGCGGCCCGGTCCGCGCCGCCCTCCAGGAGGCGGGCTTCTTCGCCACCCCCCGCGGCCTGCGGATCCGGGAGGACGGGCCGGCCAGGCGCGCGGCGGACGGAGCAGCACGTGCCTGAGGGGGACATCGTCCTGCGGGTGGCCCGGCGGATGGACGCGGTGCTCGCCGGCCAGCGGCTGGTCCGCGGCGAGCTGCGCTGGGGCCGTCTCGGGGACACCGACCTCGCCGGACGGGTGGTGCTCGCCAACCAGCCGGTGGGCAAGCACCTGCTCACCCGCCTCGACGACGGCCGCACGCTCCACACGCACCTGCGCATGGACGGCAGCTGGTGGATCACCCGCGCCGGCCAGGAGCGCGGCGCCGACCGCTCGCCCCGGGTCCGCGCGGTGCTCGGCACCGAGCGCTGGACGTGCGTTGGACGGCTGCTCGGGATGGTCGACCTCGTGCGCACGCGGGACGAGCACCTCCTCGTGGGCCACCTCGGCCCCGATCTCCTCGCCGACGGCGTCGACCTCGCCGAGTGCGGCGAGCGTGTCCGCGCACAGGGCGACCGCCCGATCGGCGCCGTCCTGCTCGACCAGACCGTCGTCGCCGGGATCGGCACGCTCTACCTCGCCGAGTCCCTGTGGGCCCACCGGGTCCACCCGCTGCGCCCCGCGCGGGACGTCGACCAGGCGCAGGCGCTGTGCGCGACCGCCCGCGCCCTCATGCTCCGCTCGGCGGACGCGCCGCTGCCCACCGCCACCGGGGAGAGCGCCCCCGGGCGCACCAGCCACGCCCACGGCCGGCGGGGGCGCCCCTGCCGGCGCTGCGGCACCCCGATCGCCGAGCTCCGGGTGGGCCCGCCGGGCCAGGAGCGCCCGGCGTTCTACTGCCCTGCCTGCCAGCCCCGCTGAGCGGCAACGACCCGGGCACGACTCAGCCCCCGACGGCCGGAGCCGGTCGGGGGCTGAGTGGGTCGGGCGGGTGTCAGGCGACGCCGGCGAGCTCCTTGCGCAGCGAGGAGACGAGCTCCTCGGGCACCGTGTCGGGGACGTGGACGCCCTCGGCGACCGCGATGCGGTCGCTGACCTTGCGCAGCACGAAGGACATGGGGATGTTGAGGGCGGTGCAGATGGAGGCGAGCAGCTCGGAGGACGCCTCCTTCTGGCCGCGCTCCACCTCGCTCAGGTAGCCGAGGGAGACGCGCGCTGCGGAGGAGACCTCACGCAGTGTGCGGCCCTGGTGCTGTCGCACCGTCCGAAGTACGTCACCGATCTCGCGTCGTAGGACGATCACCGGGGCCACCTCCTGTCGCTCGCCGTGGTTTGCCTTACGGTACCCCGGCGCAGGCGAGGGCGCGGGCCGGGACGGGAGCCGTCTCGCTGGGCGGTTGGGCGGCCCGAGCACGGTGCCGCCATGGATGTGGTGTGTCATCACCTGCTCCAACTCCGGCCCGAAGCAATTTGTTCCCGGTCCTCGAGCAGCCCGACGAGGAGGGCGAGCACCGCCGCGGTGCTCGCCCGCCGCACGAGCGGACGCGTGCCGGACAGGCGAAGACGCCGCACCCGCACGGTTCCGGCCAGGCTCGCGGCGACGAAGACCGTCCCGGCCGGGTGCCCCTCGTCGGGGCCGGGGCCGGCGACGCCGGTGGTCCCCAGCCCGCAGTCCGCCCCGAACACGCGCGCGGCCCCGGTGGCGAGCTGGGCGGCCACCTCCGCCTGCACCGCGCCACCTCGCGCGAGCAGTACGCGGTCCACCCCGAGCAGCTGCGCCTTGAGCTCGCTCACGTAGGCGACGAGCCCGCCACGCACCACACGCGAGGAGCCGGGCACGTCGACGAGCGCTGCGCTCACCAGCCCTCCGGTGAGGGACTCCCCCGTCGCCACCGTGAGGCCGGCGTCACGGAGCCGGCCGACGACGTCGCCGGCGGGTGTCACGGGGCGCCGGGTGCGGGGGCGCGCGCGATCCGGACCGCGCGGAGCACGTAGTCCAGACCGGTGACCACGGTGACGACGACGGCGAGCAGCATGACCCACCAGGCGACGAGGAGCACGACGTCGGCGGCACCCTGCGGCAGCAGGGCCTCCCACGGCACGAGGTAGGCGGCGATGAAGACGACCTGGAGCACCGTCTTGAGCTTGCCGCCGTTGGAGGCGGCCATGACGGCGCGACGCACCATGACGAAGCGGAGCGCGGTGATGCCGAGCTCGCGCACGATGATGATCACCGGCACCCACCACGGGATCGTCCCCTCGGCCCACAGGAGCACGAGCGCGGCGATGACGAGCGCCTTGTCCGCAATCGGGTCGGCGATCTTGCCGAAGTTCGTCACGAGACCACGGCTGCGGGCGATGTAGCCGTCGAGCTTGTCGGTCGCCGCGGCGAGGAGGAAGACGACCGCGGCCAGCACGCGCTGCGTGGTCGAGTCACCCAGCATGAGCACGGCGAAGACCGGCACGAGGGCCACGCGGACCATCGTGAGGACGTTCGCCAGGTTCCACAGCGGGACGTGCTGGGTCCCGTGGGTGTCGGTCGGCATGACACCAGGGTACGGTCCCCGGACAGGTGGACGGCATCCCGCACCCCGGCCAGTACGCTCTGCGGCATGGCGCGCCATGCCCACCCCTCCCGCCGCGGCCCGTCCGTCTGGGCGGTGCTGGGCCTCGCCGTCGTCGCCGCCGTCCTCGTCCTCGCGGCGCTGCTTCGCCCCTGGGACACCGAGCCCACGGTCACTGCCGACCCGACGCCGACGGCGACCGAGACCTCGGCCCCCACGCCGACGCCGTCCCCCACGCCCGAGCCGCCGCCGGACGCCCGCTTCACCATCGTCGGCGGCGGCGACGTCCTGCCCCACACCACCGTGATCCGGACGGCCGAGACGGGTGAGGGGTACGACTTCGTCCCGATGATGGAGGCGACGGCTCAGTACACCCGGGGCGCGGACCTCGCGCTGTGCAACTTCGAGGTCCCGCTCGCCCCGCCCGGCACGGCACCGAGCGGCTACCCGATGTTCGGAGCGCCGGAGGAGCTCGCCGCCGACCTCGCGAGGCTCGGCTGGGACGGCTGCTCGACGGGGACCAACCACAGCCTCGACCGCGGGATGGCCGGTCTCGAGCACACCCTGGACGCGATGGACGCGGCCGGGCTGGGGCACGTGGGGACCGCGCGCAGCGAGGAGGAGGCCGACAGCGCCCAGTGGTACGAGCTCGAGCGCGAGGGCCAGACCATCCGGGTGGCGCAGATCGGTGCGACGTACGGCACCAACGGCCTGCCGGTTCCCGCGGACAGCCCGTGGGCGGTCGAGCTCATCGACGCCGACCGGCTCGTGGGGATGGCCGCCGAGGCGCGGGCGGAGGGTGCGGACCTCGTCGTCGCGAGCATCCACTGCTGCAGCGAGTACAGCGGCACCCCCCACCCGGACCAGGTGAGCCTGGCCGAGACGCTCGCCGCGTCGGGCGAGGTCGACCTCGTCCTGGGCCACCACGCCCATGTGCCCCAGCCCATCGAGCGGCTCCCCGGCGGCCCGCGCGGTGAGGGGATGTGGGTGGCCTACGGACTGGGCAACTTCATCTCCAACCAGGACGAGCGGTGCTGCGTGCCGCAGACCGCCACCGGCCTGCTCGCCCTGGCCACCGTCGTCAAACCGTTCGACGGGCCCGCCCGGGTGGAGTCGATGGAGTGGACCGCCGTGACGGTCGACCGGGTCGGCGCGCAGCGGCTGTACGTCCTGTCCGACCTCCTTGCCGGCGCGCGGCCCGAGGGCCTGACCCTGTCCGAGGGGCAGATCAGCAGCCGCTACGAGCAGGTGCTCGAGGTCGTCGGTGACGCCGCGACCGAGCGCACCGAGCCCCCGCAGCCCACCGGCCCGCCCCCGCTGGTCCTGCCCCGCACGGATCGCTGAGCCGGCGGGGCGTCAGCGGCCGGTGAGGTGCCAGGCGTCCTCGTCGGACGCGGTGTCGTCGTCGTAGTAGTCCTCGGCGAGCGGCGCGTCGCCGGTGGGCAGCACGGTGGTCGGGTCGACCTCCGCCGCGACGTCGTAGGGCACGTCGTCGCCCGACGGCGGCACGTCCTCCCCGCGGAGCATCGCGAGGGTGGCCGGCAGGTCGTCGGGCTGGACGAGGACGTCGCGCGCCTTGGAGCCCTCGGAGGGACCGACGATCTCGCGGGACTCGAGGAGGTCCATGAGCCGCCCGGCCTTCGCGAAGCCGACGCGGAGCTTGCGCTGGAGCATCGACGTCGAGCCGAACTGGGAGGTGACGACGAGCTCGGCCGCCTGGAGCAGGAGGTCGAGGTCGTCGCCGATGTCCTCGTCGACCTGCTTCTTCGCCGCCGCCACGATGACGTCGTCGCGGTAGTTCGGCTTGAGCTGGGACTTCACGTGCTCGACGACGGCGTGGATCTCCGACTCGGTGACCCAGGCGCCCTGGACGCGCATCGGCTTGGGGGCGCCCATCGGGAGGAACAGCGCGTCCCCCTGGCCGATGAGCTTCTCCGCGCCGGGCTGGTCGAGGACGACGCGCGAGTCCGCGAGGGACGACGTCGCGAACGCCATCCGCGAGGGCACGTTCGCCTTGATGAGGCCGGTGACGACGTCGACGCTCGGGCGCTGGGTGGCGAGCACGAGGTGGATGCCGGCGGCGCGGGCGAGCTGGGTGATGCGCTGGACGGAGGCCTCGACGTCACGCGGGGCGACCATCATGAGGTCGGCGAGCTCGTCGACGACGACGAGGAGGTAGGGGTAGGGCGAGATCTTGCGCTCGCTGCCCGGCAGCGGCTTGACCTTGCCCGAGCGGACCCCGGCGTTGAAGTCGTCGATGTGCTTGTACCCGAAGGCGGCGAGGTCGTCGTAGCGGGCGTCCATCTCCCGCACGACCCAGTCCAGCGCCTCGGCGGCCTTCTTCGGGCTCGTGATGATCGGGGTGATGAGGTGCGGGATGCCCTCGTAGATCGTCAGCTCGACCCGCTTGGGGTCCACGAGCACCATGCGCACCTCCTCGGGGGTGGCACGCATCATGATCGAGGTGATCATCGAGTTGACGAAGCTCGACTTCCCGGCGCCGGTGGCGCCCGCGACGAGCAGGTGGGGCATCTTCGCGAGGTTCGCCACGACGTAGCCGCCCTCGACGTCCTTGCCCACGCCCATGACGAGGGGGTGCTCGGTGCGCCGGGCGGCCGAGGAGCGAAGGACGTCGCCCAGGGCGACGGTCTCGCGGTCGGCGTTGGGGATCTCGATGCCGATCGCCGACTTGCCGGGGATCGGGGACAGGATGCGGACGTCGGCGCTGGCGACGGCGTAGGCGATGTTCTTGCTCAGCGCCGTCACGCGCTCGACCTTCGTCCCGGCGCCGAGCTCCACCTCGTAGCGGGTGACCGTCGGGCCCCGGGAGAAGCCGGTGACCTTGGCGTTGATCTCGAACTGCTCGAGGACGTTGCTCAGCGCCTCGACGACGCGGTCGTTGGCGGCCGAGCGCACCTTGTGCGGCGCGCCCTTGACGAGGACGTCGTCGGCCGGGAGCTGGTAGACGATGTCGGGGCTGAGCTCGAGCTGCTCCGCGCGCGCCGGCAGCGGCGTCGTCGGCGGGGCGAGCAGCTCCTCCTCGACGGGCTCCGGCTCCGGCTCGGGCGCAGGGGCGGAGCGCTTGCGTCCCTTGCGGGGCAGGACGGTCGTGGCGTCGGGGGCGGCGGGGGCCTCGGTCTCCGCAGCCCGGACGAACGCCTCGTCGGCCTGGTACTCCCCCGGGGTGACCTCCGGGGCCTGCTTGGCGCGGCGACGGCGCGGCTTCGGCGGACGGCCGGCGGTGACCTCCTCCTCGGCAGGCGGGTGCTCGGCCGCCGCCCGCTCCCGGCCGGTGAGGGCGGCGAGCCTGCGCGGTATGGCCGCGATCGGGGTGGCGGTGATGATGAGCACCGAGAAGAAACCGAGGATGGCGAGAACCGGGATCGCGACCCACTCGCTGAGCAGGACGGTGAGCGGGGTCCCGACGAGCCAGCCGACGACGCCGCCGGCGTCCTGCACGGCCGGGAAGTCCTGGGTGGGGCTGGGCACCCCGCGGGCGACGTGGATGATGCCGGTGACGGCGACGACGGCGATCGACAGCCCGATGGTCACCCGGCCGTTGTCCTCGCCCCGCTCGGGGTGGCGCATGAGGCGCACGGCGAGGACGACGAGGACGAGGGGAAGCAGGACGGCGAGCACGCCGACGCTCCCGGCGGTGACGGCGTGGATGGCCGTCCCGGCGGCACCGGACAGCCCGAACCACTCCCGGGCGGCGACGACGACCGCGAGCGCGAGCAGCAGCAGGGCCACCCCGTCCTTGCGGAGCGCGGGGTCCAGCCCGCGAGCACCACTTCCCATTCGACGCAGGGTCCCTCCGATGACGTGGGCGAGGCCCAACCACAGCCCACGCACCATCCGGACCGGCCACGGGGATCGCGGTGGGCTGGGGGCGCGACTCGACCGTCCACCGGAACGCGCCGCCGAGCTCCCGCTCGGCCTGGCGGACCGGGCGGACCGTGCGGGGGAAGTCGTACGGGTCGCCATGTGTGTCCTCCAAGCGGTGCGTCGTGGACGCACCTGCGGGTCAACTGAACCACACCGGCACGCCCGCGCACCCGGTGGACACGCGACGGGGACCGGATCCGCCCGCATTCGGCGGGTCAGGCCGTGAGCAGCCCCACGCCGAGGGTGAGGAGCCCTGCCACGAGGAGCACGGCGCCGACGGGCAGCAGGATGACGAGGCGGTTGGGCCGCTCCCGGCCCCGGCCCACGGCGGAGAGGAAGAACCCCGCGGGCATGAGGATCGCCGCACAGAGCACCCCCGTCCGCGCCAGCCAGGCCCAGCCCCCGGTGAGACCGGTCGCCTCGGTGAGGAGCAGGCAGACGAGACCCAGGATGACGAACACGCCCGCGTGCGCGTGGCCGGCGCGGAAGAAGGACGTCTGGAACGGGGTGGCGGGCACCTTCGCGGTGGCCACCTTGATCATGAAGTAGCCGCCGCTCGTCACGGTGACCGCCGCGAGGACCGCGACGCCCGCCGTCGAGAGGGCTGCCGGTGACAGCTCGAGCACGATGGACCCCCCTGATTGGTCTAACACCGTTATCTAACAGTGTTAGACGGATGGCTGTCAACGCCCTAGACTCCGGCTCGTGCCCCGACCACGCCCCCATGACGCCGCCCTGCGCGCCACCCTCGTCGAGCTCGCCTCCGCGGCCGTCGCCGAGCGGGGCAGCGCCGGACTGTCCCTGCGCACGGTGGCGGCGCAGGCAGGCACGACGACGGCAGCCGTCTACACCCTCTTCGGCGGCCGCGACGGGCTGGTCGCCGCCGTCGTCGAGGAGGGCTTCCGGCGCTTCGCCGAGCACCTGGCGGCGGTCCCCCGCAGCGCGGACCCCGGTGCCGACCTCCTCGCGCTGGGCCTGGCCTACCGCGACAACGCGCTGGCCAACCCGCACTTCTACCGGGTGATGTTCGGGCCCGCCCCGGAGCAGGGAGGCGCCGCGGCCCCCACCACGGCTCAGCCGACCTTCCGGGTGCTGCGCGAGGCCGTCGCGCGTGTCCCCGGCGTCCCGGACGCCGACGAGCTCGCGCTGCGCCTGTGGGCGCTGGCCCACGGGCTGGTGAGTCTCGAGCTCGCCGGCCTGCTGCCGGGTGGCCGCGAGGAGCGCGACGCCCGCTACCGGGAGGCGCTCCTCGCCTCGCGCCGGGCCCCCGACCCGGGGCCCGGCACCGAGGTCACGCCTCGACGACCACCGGGATGATCATCGGGCGGCGGCGCAGCCGGCTGGAGGCCCAGCGGCCCACGATGCGGCGCATGACCTGCTGGAGCTGGTGGACGTCGGTCGTGCCGCCACGCGCGGCCTTGGTGAGCTCCTCGGCGACCTTGGGGAGGATCGCGTCGAAGACCGACTCGTCCTCGGCCATCCCGCGGGCCTGGATGTGCGGGCCCGCGACGACGGCGCCGGTCGCGGAGTCCACGGCGGCGAAGATCGAGATGAAGCCCTCCTCGCTGAGGATCCGCCGGTCCTTGAGCTCGGCCTCGGTGATCTCCCCGACGCTCGAGCCGTCGACGTAGACGTATCGGCTCGGCACGGCTCCGACGATCCGCGCCCGGCCGTCGACGAGGTCGACGACGACGCCGTCCTCGGCCAGCACGACCCGCTCGGCGGGCACGCCGGTCTTGACGGCCAGCGCGCCGTTGGCGACGAGGTGGCGGATCTCCCCGTGGACCGGCATGACGTTGCGCGGCCGGACGATGTTGTAGCAGTAGAGGAGCTCACCAGCGCTCGCGTGGCCCGAGACGTGGACCCGGGCGTTGGCCTGGTGGACGACCTTCGCACCGAGACGGGTCAGCCCGTTGATCACGCGGTAGACGGAGTTCTCGTTGCCGGGGATGAGCGAGGAGGCGAAGATCACCGTGTCGCCCGGACCGACGGAGACCCGGTGGTCCCGGTTGGCGATCCGGCTGAGCGCGGCCATCGGCTCGCCCTGGGAGCCGGTCGCCATGAGGACGAGCTCGTCGTCGCGCAGGTCGTCGACCTGCTTGATGTCCACGATCGTGTCCTCGGGGACCTGCAGGTAGCCGAGGTCCGCGGCGATGCGCATGTTGCGGACCATCGAGCGCCCGACGAAGGCGACCTTGCGCCGGTGGGTGTAGGCGGCGTCGAGCACCTGCTGGACCCGGTGGACGTGGGAGGCGAAGGAGGCGACGACGATCTTCTGCTCGGCGGCGGCGAAGACCGAGTCGAGCACCGGGCCGATCTCGGCCTCGGCGGTGGTGAAGCCGGGGACCTCGGCGTTCGTCGAGTCCGTCATGAACAGGTCGACGCCCTCCTCCCCCAGCCGGGCGAAGGCGCGCAGGTCGGTGATGCGCCCGTCGAGCGGGAGCTGGTCCATCTTGAAGTCGCCGGTGTGGAGCACGTTGCCGGCCCCGGTGCGGACCATGACCGCGAGCGCGTCGGGGATCGAGTGGTTGACCGCGACGAACTCCGTCTCGAACGGGCCGAAGCGCTCGACCTGCCCCTCCTTGACCGCGAGGGTGGTGGGCGTGATGCGGTGCTCCTTGAGCTTGGCCTCGATGAACGCGAGGGTGAGCCGGGAGCCGACGAGCGGGATGTCCTGGCGCAGCCGCAGGAGGTAGGGCACGGCGCCGATGTGGTCCTCGTGGCCGTGGGTGAGGACGATCGCCTCGATGTCGCCCATCCGGTCGGCGATGTAGTCGAAGTCCGGGAGGATGAGGTCGACGCCGGGCTGGTCGTCCTCGGGGAAGAGCACGCCGCAGTCGATGACGAGCAGCCGGCCCTCGTACTCGAGCACGGCCATGTTCCGGCCGACCTCTCCGAGCCCGCCGAGGGCGACGATGCGCAGCGCTCCTGCGGGCAGCGGTCCGGGCGGTGTGAGGTCGGGGTGGGGGTGGCTCACAGAAGTCCTTCCTGGCGCAGCACTGTCTCCAGTGCCGTGATCTCGTTCTCGGCGGCGCGCACGAGGGGCAGCCGCACGGCAGGGCTCGGCAGCCGACCCTGCAGGTGCAGCGCCTCCTTGACCATGACGGTGCCCTGTCCGCCTCCCATGATGGCATTGACGAGCCCGCGCGCGCGGTTCGCCACGGCACGCGCGGCCACGAGGTCGCCGTCGTCGACCTCGGCGACCATCTCGGCGTAGGCGCCGGCAGCGAGATGGCCGACGACGGACACGACCCCGGAGGCGCCGTGGGCGAGCCAGGCGAAGTTGAGCCCGTCGTCGCCGGAGTAGAACTCCAGGCCGGTGCGGGCCATGCGCTCGAAGCCGTGCTGCACGTCCCCGGTCGCGTCCTTGACGGCGAGGATCCGGGGGTGCTCGGCGAGCCGGTCGAGGGCGTCGTCGCCGATCGCCACGCCGGTGCGACCGGGGATGTCGTAGAGCATGACCGGCAGGCCGGTGGAGTCGGCGATCGTGCGGATGTGGGTGAGGACGCCGGCCTGGGAGGGCCGGTTGTAGTACGGGGTGACGACGAGGAGCCCGTGCGCCCCCGTGGCCTCGGCGCTCCTGGCGATGCGGACGGCGTGCGCGGTGTCGTTGGACCCGGCGCCGGCGATGACCATCGCGCGGTCCCCCACCGCCTCGACGACGCCGCGCACGACGGCGTCCTTCTCGGGCTGGTGGGTGGTCGAGGACTCACCGGTCGTGCCGTTGACGACGAGGCTGTCGCAGCCCGCGTCGACGAGGTCGACGGCGAGCTGCTGGGCGGTGTCGACGTCGACGGAGCCGTCGGCGTGGAACGGGGTGATCATCGCCACCGACACGGAGCCGAAGGTGCGCGTGGGCACGGCAGCATTCATGGGGAAGACGGTACCGCTCCGGCGCGACGACGCTCCTGCTCGTCCACCCGGCGGCCCGGGCCGCGCGCCCGTGGGGGCGGGCGGCGGGCGGCGTCCCGTGTCCGCGATAACCTGCCCGGGTGAGGATGGACAGCGGACCGCACGACGAGGACGACCTGCTCGGAGCCCTGGCGGCGGGCAACCTGCCCGAGGAGGAGGACCCCCACGCCGGGCACGACCACGGGCCGACCGCCGACCTGTCGGTACGTCCGGCCGTCCCGGAGGACGCCCCGCTCATCACCGCGCTGCAGCTCGCCGCGTGGCGCGCGCGCGGCCTGGTGGACGAGGACCTCCTCGCCACGGTCGACACCGCGGCCGTCACCGCCCAGTGGGGCGCGGCGATCACCGACCCGCCCTCACCGCGCCACCGCGTGCTCACCGCGCTCGCGGGCGGTGAGGTCGTCGGGTTCCTCGCCTACGCCCCCGCCGGGGACGTGTCCCTGCCCGAGTCCGCCGGCACCGACCCGGTCGAGGTGCTCGCCCTCGAGGTCCGGGCCGGCCACACCCGCGAGGGCCACGGCTCCCGGCTGCTCGCCGCGTGCGCGGACCTCGTGCGCGACTCCGGCGGCACCTGCCTCGTCACGTGGTCCGGTCAGGAGGACGAGGCGCGCACCCGCTTCCTCGGCTCCGCCGGGTTCGCCCCGGCCGGGCCGCGCCGGGCGCTGGGCACGGGCGCCGTCGACGTCGTCGAGAGCTGCTGGTTCGCCCAGGTCTGACCCCGCCGGCCCGACCCGGCCGGAGGCCTAGGCCGCGGCAGGCAGGTCGAGCACCTCGAGGATCGGGCGGGTGGCCTCCGCGTCCAGCCGGGTGACCGGGGCCTCCTCGCGGCGCCCGAGACTCGCCGGCAGCGGGTCGTCCTCCCGCAGGGCGGAGAGGGCCGCGTGGGCCTGCGCCGACGTGCAGCGCGCCGCCGGGTCCTTCTCGAGCATCGACGCGACGAGGTCGTCCAGCGCGGCCGGGACGCCGGGCACGAGCTCACGCAGCCGCGGCGCCGCGGCCCTCACCTGCCGGTGGAGCACGTCGGTCGGCGAGCCCGCGACGAACGGCGGGCGCCCCGCGAGGGCCGTCGTCAGCAGGCAGCCGAGGGCGTAGACGTCGCTCGCGGCGGTCGCCGGCGCCGAGGTCACCTGCTCGGGGGCCATGTAGGTCGCGGTCCCGAAGGTCACCGGCCCGGCGTCGTCGTCGGTCGACAGCGCGGCACCGAAGTCGATGAGGACGACGCCGTCCCCGGCGTCGAGGACGACGTTCGCGGGCTTGACGTCGCCGTGGACGACGCCGGCACCGTGGACGGCGGCGAGGGCGTCGGCCAGCCGCGCGGTCACGCGCACGGCCTCGACGGGCGCCATCGGCCCCTGGTCGAGCACGGCGCCGAGGTCCGGCCCGGTGAGGAGGTCCATGACGAGGTAGCCGGTGGCCCCGTCGTGCCCGGCGTCGTGGACGGCGACGACACCCGGGTGGGTGACCGACGCGGCGAGCCGTGCCTCGCGGCGCAGCCGCCCCGCCTCCCCGCCCCGGTCGGTGACCGTCTTGACGGCGACCTCGCGCCCGGACCTCACGTCACGGGCGGCCCAGACGGTCCCCATCCCGCCGCGTCCGACGACGCGGTGCAGCTGGTACCTGTCCGCGAGACGACTCACACCGACCATTCTCGTCCGCGCCCCGCCCGGGCGCCTCCCGTGGGAGGCGTTCCTCAGGCGAGGTCGAGGAGGTGCTCGAGGCCGACCGTCAGGCCCGGCCGCCGGGCGACGTTGCGCACCGCGAGGAGCACCCCGGGCATGAAGCTCACCCGGTCGAAGGAGTCGGTGCGGATGGTCAGCTGCTCCCCCGGGTTGCCGAGGAGGATCTCCTCGTGGGCGACCAGCCCGCGCAGCCGCACGGCATGGACGTGCACGCCGTCGACGACGGCCCCGCGGGCGCCGTCGAGCTGGGTCTGCGTCGCGTCGGGGGCCGGACCGAGCCCCGCCTCACGGCGTGCCGCGGCGATGTGCCGGGCGGTGGCGAGGGCGGTCCCCGACGGCGCGTCGACCTTGTCCGGGTGGTGCAGCTCGACGACCTCGACGGACTCGAACCAGCGGGCGGCGCGGGCGGCGAGCTCCATCGCGAGGACGGCGGAGAGCGCGAAGTTCGGGGCGACGAGGACACCGAGGCCCTCGGCCCGGGCGGCGTGGTCGGCCACCCGCTCCAGCGCGTCGGCGTCCCAGCCGGTCGTGCCGACGACGGCGTGCACGCCGGCGTCGAGGAGGGCGTGGACGTTGGCCTCGGTGACGGACGGGACGGTGAAGTCGACGGCGACGTCCGCCCGGCCGGCGAGCGCGGCGACGTCGTCGTCCTGCCCGAGACGCGCGACCAGCTCGAGGTCGGGCGCCTCCTCGACGGCCCGGCACACCGTGGCTCCCATGCGTCCGCCGGCGCCGAGCACCGCCACCCTCACGCGTTCGGTCATGACGGCGAGCATACGGCTCCAGGAGCGCGCACTATGCTCGCGCTCGACCCTCGGGAGGAGATCCATGACCCGCAGCATCATCCTCGACTGCGACCCCGGCCACGACGATGCCCTCGCCATCCTGCTCGCCGCGGGCGACCCCCGCGCCGAGCTCCTCGCGATCACGACGGTGGCGGGCAACCAGACGGTCGAGAAGGTCACCCGCAACGCGCGCGCCGTGTGCACGGTCGCGGGGGTCGAGGGCGTCACCGTCGCCCAGGGCGCGTCCCGCCCGCTCGTCCGTGAGGCGATCATCGCCCCGGAGTACCACGGCGACAGCGGCCTGGACGGGCCCGACCTGCCCGAGCCCACCGTGCCCCTGGACCCGCGCGGCGCGGCTGAGCTCATCGTCCGCACGGTCATGGACCGCGAGCCCGGGACCGTGGACCTCGTCCCCACCGGGCCGCTGACGAACATCGCCCTGGCCCTCGCGCTCGAGCCGCGGCTGGCCGAGCGCGTCCGCGGCGTCACCCTCATGGGCGGGGCCTACACCCGCGGCAACCGCACGCCCGCCGCGGAGTTCAACATCATCGCCGACCCGGAGGCCGCGGCGGCCGTCTTCGCCGCGCCGTGGCCGGTGACGATGGTCGGCCTGGACCTCACCCACCAGGCGCTGGCCGACGACGCCTTCCGCAGCCGGGTCCGTGCCCTCGGGACGCCGCTGGCAGGGTTCGTCGAGGAGCTCATGGAGTTCTTCACGCAGTCGTACGCGCGCCGCGGGTTCCCCGCGCCCGCCGTCCACGACCTGTGCGCCGTCGCCGCCGTGCTCGACCCGGACGTCATGACCTACCGCGACGCCTTCGTCACCGTCGAGCTCACCGGCACGTGGACCACCGGCATGACCGTCACCGACTTCGAGGGGCTCCTCGGCCGCCCGGTGAACACGCGCGTGGCCGTGTCCCTCGACCGCGACCGGCTGTGGGACATGACGGTGGCCGCCATCGAGCGCCTCGGCGGCTGAGCCGGCCGGCCGGCCCCCGGGTCAGGGGGCCGGGACCGGCGCGAGGGAGGCGAGCAGCGGGCCCGCGACGTCGTCCTCGAAGGGCCCGACGACGACGAGCGAGCGCGGCCGGGCGGCGAGCTCGGCCGCGAGCTCCTGGACCTGCTCGGCGGTGACCGCGCGGATGAGCTCGAGGCTCTCCGCGATCGTCGTGAGCTCGCCGTGGACGATCTCCGCGCGGCCCAGGCGCGACATGCGCGAGCCGGTGTCCTCCAGGCCGAGGACGAGGTTGCCGCACAGCTGGCCGACAGCGCGCTCGAGCTCCTCCGCACCGAGCGGCTCACGCGCGATCTTGTCGAGCTCGGCGCCGAGGAGGGTGACGACCTCGGTCGTGTTCTCCGGCGCGCAGCCCGCGTAGAGGCCGACGAGCCCGGCCTCCGCGTAGGAGGAGGCGAAGGCGTAGGTGGAGTAGGCGAGGCCGCGACGCTCGCGGACCTCCTGGAACAGGCGCGAGCTCATGCCACCGCCGAGCGCGGTCATGAGCACCGACAGCGCCCACCGCCGCTCGTCGCGGGCGGGCAGCCCCTGGCAGCCGAGGATGACGTTGGCCTGCTCGGTCGTGCGCCGCACGGTGAGGGCGCTGCCCTCGGTGGGCAGCGCGTCGCTGCCGGCCGTGCGCCGGGCGACGGGCGCCTCGGCGGGGTCGAGCCGCCAGCCGCCGGCCTCGACCGCCTGCAGCACCTGGCGGCACAGCGTCTCGTGGTCCACGGCGCCGGCGGCGGTGACGACCAGCTCGCGCGGCACGTAGGTGCGCCGGTAGTGCTCGAGGACGGCCTCGCGCGGAACCTCGCGGATCGTCGCCGGGGTCCCGCCGATCGGACGGCCGAGCGGGTGCGGGCCCAGGACCGCGGTGGCGAACTGCTCGTGGACGACGTCGACGGGGTCGTCCCCCGCCATCGCCAGCTCCTCGAGGATGACGCCCCGCTCGGTCTCGAAGTCCTCCGCGTCGAGCAGGGCGGAGGTCACCATGTCGGTGATGACGTCGACCGCCATGGGCAGGTCGGCGTCGAGCACCCGTGCGTAGTAGCAGGTGTGCTCCTTGCCGGTGGCGGCGTTCGCCTCGCCACCGACGGCGTCGAACGCGACCGCGATGTCCATCGCGTCGCGTCGCGCGGTGCCCTTGAAGAGCAGGTGCTCGAGGAAGTGGGTCGAGCCGTGGTGGCCGTCGGTCTCGTCACGAGAACCGACGGCCACCCACGCGCCCACGGCAGCCGAGCGCTGCGCGGGGATGGCCTCGCTGAGCACCCGGATCCCGCCGGGCAGGACGGAGCGTCGGATGACGCTGCCGTCCTGCTCGACGTGGAGCTCGGTGCCCGGCTCACCGGCCGGGCCGAGCGGAAGTGCTTCAGGCACCGGCGGTGTCGCCGTCCTCCCGGATGCGGTTGCGACGCTCGCGACGCTGACCGCCCTCGCGGCGGCTGCTGCCACCCTCGCGGCGGGGACGCTCGTCACGCTGCTCCTCGGCGGCGTCCTCGGTCCCGGCGTCGGTGGCCTCGGCGGCCTCGGCGTCACCGGTCTCCTCGTCGTCGACGACGGCGTGGAGGGAGAGCTTGCCGCGCGGGTCGACCTCGGCGAGCTCGACCTGGACCTGCTGGCCCACGGACAGGACGTCCTCGACGTTCTCCACGCGCTTGCCACCGACGAGGCGGCGGATCTGGGAGATGTGGAGCAGACCGTCCTTGCCCGGGGACAGGGAGACGAAGGCGCCGAAGGACGTCGTCTTGACGACGGTCCCGACGAAGCGCTCGCCCACCTCGGGCATCTGCGGGTTGGCGATCGCGTTGACGGCCTGGCGGGCCGCCTCGGCCGAGGGGCCGTCGGTCGCGCCGATGTAGACGGTGCCGTCGTCCTCGATCGAGATGTCCGCGCCGGTGTCCTCCTGGATCTGGTTGATCATCTTGCCCTTCGGGCCGATGACCTCACCGATCTTGTCGACCGGGACCTTGACGGTGATGACGCGCGGGGCGGTGGCGGCCATCTCGTCGGGTGCGTCGATGACCTCGGTCATGACGTCCAGGATGTGCAGGCGGGCGTCGCGCGCCTGGTTCAGCGCGGCGGCGAGCACCGAGGCCGGGATGCCCAGCAGCTTGGTGTCGAGCTGGATCGCCGTGACGAACTCGCGGGTGCCGGCGACCTTGAAGTCCATGTCGCCGAACGCGTCCTCGGCGCCGAGGATGTCGGTGAGCGCCGCGTAGCGGGTCTCACCCTCCACCTCGTCGCTCATGAGGCCCATGGCGATGCCGGCGACCGGGGCGCGCAGCGGCACACCGGCGTTGAGCAGCGACAGGGTCGAGGCGCAGACCGAGCCCATCGAGGTCGAGCCGTTGGACCCGAGGGCCTCGGAGACCTGACGGATCGCGTAGGGGAACTCCTCGCGGGTCGGCAGGACGGGCATGAGGGCCCGCTCCGCCAGGGCGCCGTGGCCGATCTCGCGGCGCTTGGGCGAGCCCACGCGGCCGGTCTCACCGGTGGAGTACGGCGGGAAGTTGTAGTTGTGCATGTAACGCTTGCGCGTCTGCGGGGAGAGCGTGTCGAGCTGCTGCTCCATGCGGAGCATGTTGAGCGTCGTCACACCCATGATCTGGGTCTCGCCGCGCTCGAAGAGTGCCGAGCCGTGCACGCGCGGGAGGACGTCGACCTCCGCGGACAGGGTGCGGATGTCGCGCAGCCCGCGACCGTCCATGCGCACGCCGTCCTTGAGCACCCGCTGGCGCACGAAGTGCTTGGTCGCGGCGCGGAAGGCGGCGGAGAGGTTCTTCTCCGACTCCGGGAACTGCTCGGAGAGGGCCTCGAGGGTGGCCTTCTTGACCTCGTCGAGGCGCTCCTCGCGCTCCTGCTTGCCGGCGATGGCGATCGCCTCGGCGAGGTCGGCGGCGGCGTGACCGACGACGGCCTCGTACTCCTCGGTCGTGTAGTCGAGGAAGCGGGGCAGCTCGGTGACCGGCTTGGCGGCCTTCTCGGCGAGCTCGGCCTGGGCCTTGCACAGCGCGAGGATGAACGGCTTGGAGGCCTCGAGGCCCTGGGCCACGATCTCCTCGGTCGGCGCGGTGGCGCCGTCCTGGATGAGCGTCCAGGCGTTGTCGGTGGCCTCGGCCTCGACCATCATCACCGCGACGTCCTCGTTGCCCTCGGCGTCGGTGACGACGCGTCCGGCGACGACCATCGAGAAGACGGCCCGCTCGAGCTCGGAGTAGCGCGGGAAGGCGACCCACTGGTCGTTGATGAGCGCGATCCGGGTGCCGCCGATCGGCCCCGAGAAGGGCAGGCCGGAGATCTGGGTGGACAGCGACGCGGCGTTGATCGCCAGGACGTCGTAGCTGTCGTCCGGGTGGATCGCGAGGACGGTCTCGACGACCTGGACCTCGTTGCGCAGGCCCTTGACGAACGAGGGGCGCAGCGGGCGGTCGATGAGCCGGCAGGCGAGGATCGCCTCGGTCGAGGGACGGCCCTCGCGGCGGAAGAACGAGCCGGGGATCTTGCCGGCGGCGTACTGGCGCTCCTCGACGTCGACGGTCAGCGGGAAGAAGTCGAAGTGGTCCTTCGGGTTCTTCCCGTACGTCGTCGCCGAGAGGATCATCGTGTCCTCGTCGAGGTACGCGACGGCGGAGCCGGCGGCCTGGCGGGCCAGGCGACCGGTCTCGAAGCGGATGGTGCGGGTGCCGAAGCTGCCGTTGTCGATGACGGCTTCAGCGGACGTGATTTCGGGTCCCTCCACGGGTGCCCTCCTTCTTGATCGTCCCCGCGCGGGCCTGGCGGCCTTCGATCGAGGCCCACGGACCGTCGGCGGTGCCGACCTTCCGGGGGCCACTACCGAGGACCGGCGCATGACACCGGCGCGGGAGTGGGTGTTTCTGTTCAGTTTGTGCCCGCCCGTCACCGGCGGACATGCAAGGCCGGCTCGGACCCCGTCGGGGTCCGAGCCGGCGCGGGTCCTAGCGACGCAGTCCGAGGCGCTCGATGAGGCTGCGGTAGCGCGCGATGTCGATCTTCTGCAGGTAACCGAGGAGGTTACGGCGCTGACCGACCAGGAGCAGCAGACCACGACGGCTGTGGTGGTCGTGCTTGTGGAACTTCAGGTGCTCGGTGAGGTCGTTGATCCGCCGGGTGAGCAGCGCGACCTGGACCTCCGGCGAACCGGTGTCACCCTCGTGGGTGGCGTACTCGGCGATGATGGACTGCTTGACGTCTGCAGCGAGGGGCACAGGTTCTCCTTGGGGTTCGTTGCGCGGAGCACCGGGGCATGTCCACCCGGGCATGACGCATCCGCGGCCGATCTGACGGCAGCGTCGATCGTATCAGACCCCGGACGCGCGCAGCACGGCGAGGGCGTCCTGCACGTCGTGGCCCATCTGGGCGATCAGCGGCTCGACGCCGTCGAAGCGCAGTGTCGGGCGCAGCCGGGTGACGAACTCCACGACGACCTCCTCGTCGTACAGCTCGAGGTCGTCGCGGCCGATGACGTGCGCCTCGACGGTGCGGACCGGGTCCCCGAACGTCGGGTTGGTGCCGATGGAGATCGCGGCGGGCAGCCGCTCCCCCGTCCCGCCGTGACGGCGCAGCCAGCCGGCGTACACGCCGTCGGCCGGGATGGTGCCGACCGAGTCGGCGGCGAGGTTCGCCGTCGGGTAGCCGAGCTCGCGACCGCGCGCGTACCCGCGCACGACGACGCCACGCATGCGGTGCGGGCGTCCCAGGACGGTGGCCGCGGCGGCGACGTCCCCCGACTCGACGAGCTGGCGGGCCCAGCTCGAGGACCACCGCCGGTCCTCGCCGACGTCGTGCACGACCTCGACGTCGAACCCGTGCTCCCGCCCGAGGGCCGACATGGTGTGCTGGTCACCGGAGTTGTCCCGCCCGAAGCGCGTGTCGTGCCCGACGACGACCGCCTGGGCGTGGAGGGCGCCGAGGAGGTAGGTGCGCACGAACTCCTCGGGCGTGGCCCGGGCGAAGTCGAGGGTGTAGGGCACGACGAGCGTGACGTCGATCCCGGCGTCGGCGAGCAGCTCGAGCCGGTCGGTGAGCCCGGTGAGGAGGGAGGGGGCGGCCTCGGGCCGGTGGACCTGCGCCGGGTGCGGGTCGAAGGTCAGCGCGACGGCCGGCAGTCGGCGCGCCCGGGCGTGGGAGATCGTCGTCTCGAGGACGGCGCGGTGGCCACGGTGGACGCCGTCGAAGTTCCCGATGGTCACGACGCTGCCGGTCAGGTCGGCGGGGATCTGCTCGATGCCGTGCCACACCTGCACCCTGGGGCTCCTTCTCCTCACGACGGCCGCTCTCCACGGCCGCTGCCGAGACTACCCCGGGTCAGCCGATGAGAATTCCGGCGATCGCGGCCGACATGAGGTTGCCCAGGGTGCCGGCCAGCACGGCCCGCAGACCGAGGGTGGCGATGACGCCCCGCTGGGTCGGGGCGATGCCGCCGAGGCCGCCGAGGAGGATCGCGAGGGAGCCGAGGTTGGCGAAGCCGGTGAGCGCGAAGGTGATGATCGCCTGGGACTTCGCGCTGAACTCCTCCGCGCGGGGCGCGAAGTCGGAGAAGGCGACGAACTCGTTGAGGACGACCTTCTGGCCGAGGAAGCTGCCGGCGTCGACGGCCTCGTTGATCGGCACGCCGACCGCCGTCATCACCGGGGCGAACACGTAGCCGAGGACCTGCTGGACGGAGAGGTCGTCGACCCCGAAGAGCGAGCCGATGGCGCCGAAGATGATGTTGAGCAGCGCGACGAGGGAGATGAACGCGAGGAGCATGGCGCCGACGTTGAGCGCCAGCCCGAGGCCGTCGGACGCGCCACGGGAGGCGGCGTCGATGACGTTGACGGGCTCGTCGTCGTCGGCGGTGTCGTCGTCGGTGTCGGCGTCGGCCGGCTCGTCTGCCGCGCGGACCCGGCGCACGAGCTCGTCGCGACCCTCCACCGTGGCCCCGCGCCGCGCGCCGCGCTGGAAGGCGGCCCTCGCCCGGTCGGCGAAGCTGCGGTCCTCCTTCCGGCCGCCCGCCCTGCGGGGGACCTCCGGGGTGTCGGCGCCGCTCACCGTGTCGGGCGCCTGCACGACGGGCGTTTGCGCCGTCGTCGTCGCCCCGTCCGTGGGCACCGCGTTGGGCCCGATGTCGGACAGCGCGCCCGCGGGCACGAGCATCTTCGCCATGAGAAGCCCGGCGGGGGCCGCCATGAAGCTCGCCGCGATGAGGTACTCGAGGTTCGCCCCGAGCAGCGAGTAGCCGACGAGCACCGAGCCGGCGACCGTCGTCAGCCCGCCGGCCATGACGGCGAAGACCTCCGACGGCGTCATGTGCTTGATGTAGGGACGGATGACGAGGGGCGCCTCGGTCTGACCGACGAAGATGTTCGCCGCGGCGTTCATCGACTCCGGGCCGGTGGTGCCGAGGACCTTCGCCAGGCCGCCCCCGATCCACCGCGTGACGAGCTGCAGCGCACCGATGTAGTAGAGGACGGCGGTGAGCGAGGCGAAGAAGACGATGACCGGCAGCACCTGGAAGGCGAAGACCGAGCCGTCGTCGGGCAGGATCGGCCCGAAGAGGAAGTCGATGCCGGACGAGGAGGAGTTGATGACGGCCTGGACCGCGGTGGTGAACTCCTCCAGCACCCACCTGCCCGCGGGCACGTAGAGCACGAGGAAGCCGAAGGTGATCTGGATGAGCAGCGCGAGCGTGATCGTCCGGTAGTTGATCCGGCGTCGGTCGACCGACAGCAGCCAGGCGATCGCCAGGACGAGCACCATTCCACCGAGTCCCCACAGCACCTGGAGCACGGCTTCCCCCCTCTCTCGTGCACGAGCGCACTCACCCTCGCACACACCCCGCCGCTCCGCCCGTGAGAGAGCGTCACCCGCCCTCCTCGCCCCCTCCCGCGCGACAGCCGGCTTCCGCGCGACAGCCGACTTCCGCGCGACAGCCGAGTTCCGCGCGGCGGCAGACTTCCGCGCGACAGCCGACTTCCGCGCGACAGCCGAGTTCCGCGCGACAGCCGAGTTCGTCGCGACAGCCGAGTTCCGCGCGACAGCAGACTCCGCCCTGGGAGTCCTGGAGGCGACGCGTCAGGCTGGGTCGAGCACGAGCACCGGCCGGGCCTGCTCCCCGCGGTCCTCGACGAGCGCGACGACGTGTCCGTCCGGTGCCGCGACGGCGACCGTCCCGGGACGCCCGCTCGGCGCGAGCCGCTTGCCGTACCGGACCGCCGTCGTCTCCTCCGCGGTGAGGTCACGCACCGGGAAGGCGAGCCGGCACGCCTCGGTGAGCGAGAGCAGCCGCACCGGCGCACCCTCCTCGTGCGCGACGCCGAGCGCGGCCAGGTCGGCCGCGCCGTCGAGCCCGAACGGCCCGACCTGCGTGCGGCGCAGCGCGGTGAGGTGGCCGCCGGTGCCGAGCGCGGCGCCGAGGTCACGGGCGAGCGCGCGCACGTAGGTTCCGGACGAGCAGCCGACGACGACGTCGAGGTCGGTCACGGGCGTCCCGTCCTGCGCCGTCGTCGTGCGCCTGTCGAGGACGTCGAAACGGTGGATGACGACCGGCCGGGCGGCGAGCTCGACCTCCTCCCCGCCACGCACCCGCGCGTAGGACCGCTTGCCGTCGACCTTGATCGCGCTCACCGAGCTCGGCACCTGCTCGATCGGACCCCGAAGGTCCGTGAGAGCGGCCTCGACGGCCTCCGGGGAGACGTCGGGGGCGCCCACGGCGGTGGTGACCTCGCCCTCGGCGTCGTCGGTGATCGTCGCCTGCCCGAGCCGGATCGTCGCCGTGTACTCCTTGTCCGCGCCCACGAGGTAGGTGAGCAGCCGCGTCGCGCGGCCGACGCCGAGGACCAGCACGCCGGTGGCCATCGGGTCGAGGGTGCCGGCGTGGCCGACCTTGCGGGTCCCGGCCAGGCGGCGGACGCGTCCGACGACGTCGTGGCTCGTCCAGCCCGAGGGCTTGTCGACGACGAGGATCCCGTCGGCGGGGTCGGCGGATCCGGAAGGTGCGCGGCGTTCGGTCACCACGCGACGCTAGCAGCGCCCGACGGACGGGCTGTGGCACCAGGACATGTCGAGCGGCCGGCGGAGAGGAACGCCACTGCCGACCAGAACTCCGCTGTCGCGCGGAAGTCGGCTCTCGCGCGGAAGTCGGCTCTCGCGCGGAACTCCGCTGTCGCGCAGAAGTCGGCTCTCGCGCGGCGCGGGGAAGGGAGGGCGGCTGGCCGGGGCCGGGGAGGGGCGGTCAGGAGGGGGTGCGGCGGGCCTTGAGGACGAGCTGGACGGCGGTGACGAGGAGGAGGACGGCGAAGAGTCGCTGGAGCCACTCCCCCGGGGCCGCCTGGGCGACGAGGGTTCCGAGCGGAGCGCCGACGACGCCGCCCAGGCCGAGCACCGCTCCGGATCGCCAGTCGGTGTACCCGCGGCGGGCGTGACGCCACGCGCCGAGGAGCGAGATCGGCACCATGGCGGCGAGCGAGGTCCCCTGCGCCTCCTGCGGGGTGAACCCGAAGCCGAGGACGAGCAGCGGCACCATGACGATCCCGCCGCCGATGCCGATGAGGGCGGACAGCAGGCCCATGAGGAGGCCGGCGCCGACGTAGCCGAGCAGCACGACCGGCTCGAGGTGGGCGATCTCGCCGGCGCCCTCGACCGGCGGGGCCAGCGCCATGCGCACGGCGACCGCCACCATGACGGCGGCGAAGGCGATCTTCAGCGCCCGGTCGGACAAGCGGTGGAGCAGCTCGGCGCCGAGGAACGTGCCGACGAGCCCGCCGGCGACGACGAGGAGCGCGGGCACGATGACGACGTCCCCGGCGATGCCGTAGCTGACGGCCCCGGCGAGGGCGGTGAGGGTGATCGCGGCGAGTGAGGTCGCCTGCGCCCGCTTCTGCGCCATCGCGAACAGCGAGACGAGGACCGGGACGAGGACGACGCCCCCGCCGATGCCGAGCAGCCCCGACAGGACGCCGACGGCGAGGCCGGCGGCGGCCAGTCGGGGGATGCTCACGGGCTGGGTGCTCAGCGGTCGGCCGGGTCGTCGGCCGTGAGCTCCTCGTCCCGCTCGCGGCGGTACGGGTCGGCCTCCCCGGCCGGGGTGGCGCCGGCCGCGAGGCGGGCCAGCTCGGCGTCCCGCTCGGCCGCCTCGCGCAGGACGCGGTCGAGGTCGGCCGCGGTCTCCGGGATGACGTCCGCCGTGAACGCGAGGGTCGGGGTGAGCCGCAGACCGAGCTGCTTGCCCACCTCGGAGCGGATGAGGCCCTTGGCCGAGGCGAGGGCGGCGGCGGTGTCCTGCCGCGCCTGCTCGTCCCCGAGGACGGTGTAGTAGACGGTGGCGTTCTGGAGGTCACCGGTCACCCGGACCTCCGTCACGGTGACGAAGCCGAGGCGCGGGTCCTTGATCCGGGACTCGAGCATCGAGGCGACGATCTGCTGGATGCGGTCGCTCACGCGGCGCATCCGCGGGGTGTCGGCCATGGTTCCCTCCTGGTGGGCTGACGCGGCGTGGCGCGCACCGGCTGGTGCGCGCCACG
>NZ_VDFS01000063.1:114383-126251 GCF_006151955.1 Georgenia sp. 311
CGTCACCCTCGGTGATGTCGTTGAACGACCCGAGGCTGATACCGCACTCGAAGCCCTCGCGGACCTCGGTGACGTCGTCCTTCTCGCGACGCAGGGAGTCGATGTTGACGTTCTCCCCCACGACGACGCCGTCCCGCAGGACACGCGCCTTCGTGTTCCGGCGGATGGTGCCGGACCGGACGATCGAACCGGCGATGTTGCCGACCTTGGAGGAGCGGAACACCTGGCGGACCTCCGCGGTGCCCAGCTGGACCTCCTCGTACTCCGGCTTGAGCATGCCGCGCAGGGCCTGCTCGACGTCGTCGATCGCCTGGTAGATGACCGAGTAGTACCGGATGTCGACGCCCTCGCGGTCCGCCAGCTCCTGGACCCGCTCGGCGGGCTTCACGTTGAAGCCGATGATGATCGCGTTGTCGACCGTGGCGAGGTTGACGTCGTTCTGCGTGATCGCACCGACGCCGCGGTGGATGATCCGCAGGTCGACCTCGTCGCCCACGTCGATCTTGAGCAGCGAGTCCTCCAGCGCCTCGACGGCACCCGACACGTCGCCCTTGAGGACGAGGTTGAGGGTCTCGACGCGGCCCTGCTTGAGGGCCTCGGTGAAGTCCTCCAGGGACACCCGCTTGCGGCGCTTGGCCAGCGTCGCGGCTCGCTCGGCGGCCGCTCGCTTGTCGGCGATCTGCCGGGCGGTGCGGTCGTCGGGTGCGACGAGGAAGCTGTCGCCGGCGCGGGGCACCGAGGTGAGACCGAGGACCTGGACCGGCCGCGAGGGGCCGGCCTCCTGGACCGGGTCGCCGTACTCGTCGAACATCGCGCGGACACGGCCGTGGGCGGTGCCCGCGACGATCGCGTCGCCGACGTGCAGCGTGCCGGACTGGACGAGGACGGTCGCGACGGAGCCGCGGCCCTTGTCGAGGTTCGCCTCGATGGCGACGCCTCGGGCGTCCTTGTCGGGGTTGGCGCGCAGCTCGAGGGAGGCGTCCGCGGTGAGCAGGACGGCCTCGAGGAGCTCGTCGATGCCCATGCGCTTGAGCGCGGAGACGTCGACGAACATCGTGTCGCCGCCGTACTCCTCGGCCACCAGGTTGTACTCGGTGAGCTGCTGGCGGATCTTGGCGGGGTTGGCCCCCTCCTTGTCCACCTTGTTCACCGCGACGACGATCGGCACGCCGGCCGACTGCGCGTGGTTGAGGGCCTCCACCGTCTGGGGCATGACGCCGTCGTCGGCCGCGACCACGAGGATCGCGATGTCGGTGACGTCCGCACCACGGGCACGCATGGCGGTGAACGCCTCGTGACCGGGGGTGTCGATGAAGGTGAGCGCGCGCTCGTGGCCCTCGTGCTCGTGGTGGACCTGGTAGGCACCGATGTGCTGGGTGATGCCACCGGCCTCGCCGGCGACGACGTCCGTCTGACGGATCGCGTCGAGCAGCTTGGTCTTTCCGTGGTCGACGTGACCCATGACGGTGACGACCGGCGGGCGTGCCTCGAGGTCCTCGTCGGTCTCGGCGGCCTCCTCGGCCTCGAGGTCGATGTCGAAGCCTCCGAGGAGCTCACGGTCCTCGTCCTCGGGCGAGACGATCTTGATCTGGTAGCCGAGCTCGGCGCCGAGGGCCTGGAAGGTGTCCTCGTCCAGCGACTGGGTCGCGGTGGCCATCTCACCGAGGTGGAAGAGCACCGTGACGAGCGCCGCGGGGTTGGCGTCGATCTTGTCCGCGAAGTCCGCGAGGCTGGCTCCGGCGCGGATCTGCACCTCGGTGGTGCCGTTACCGCGGGGGACCTGGACGCCGCCGAGGCTCGGGGCGCCCTGCTGCTCGAACTCCTGGCGCTTCGCCCGCTTGGACTTGCGCCCGCGGACCGGCTTGCCGCCGGGACGACCGAACGCGCCCTGGGTGCCGCCGCGGCCACCACGTGCACCGCCGCCGCGGCCGGCGAAACCGCCGCCGCCACCGGGACGGCCTGCGCCACCGGGACCGCCGGCGCCACCGGGGGCACCGCCGCCGGGACGGCCGCGGCCGCCACCACGCGCGGGTGCACCGGGGGTGCCCACCGAGCTACGGCCCGGCATCATGCCGGGCGTCGGGCGAGCGCCACCGGGACGCGGCGCAGCCGCCGGACGCGGGCCACCGGTCCCACCGGGACGGGGCGCGCCGGGACGCGGGGCGCCTGCGGGGGCGCCGCCGGCGGGGCGGGGGCCACCGGGCCGGGGACCACCGCTGCCACCGGGCCGGGGCATGCCCTGGCTCGTGGCGAAGGGGTTGTTGCCGGGACGCGGGCCACCGGGGCGCGGGCCACCGGGACGGGGGCCGCCACCGCTGCCGCCGCTGCGGGGCATGCCCTGGCTCGGGGCGAACGGGTTGTTGCCGGGACGCGCGGGCCGGGGGCCCGGGGCGGCCTGGGACGCCGGCTTCGGGGCAGGCGCTGCAGGCGCAGGGGTCTCGGCCTTGGCGGCCGGGGCCTGCGGCGCGGCGGGGGCCGGCGCGGGCTCGGGTGCCTTCTTCTCCTCGACCGGCGCCGGCTTCGGGGCGGCGGGGGTCGGGGTGGGAGCCGGGGCTGCCGGGGCTGCCGGGGCCGGGGCCGGGGCGTCGTCGGCCGGAGCGGCAGGCTTTGCCGCCGGGGCCGGCGCGGGCGCCTTCGGCTGCGGCTTACGGGGAGCCGGCTTCTTCTTCTCCGTCGACTCCGACGGGGCGGGAATCGCCTCCCGCAGGCGGCGCACAACCGGCGCCTCGACGGTCGAGGAGGCCGACTTGACGAACTCTCCGAGCTCGCTCAACTTGGCCATCACAGTCTTGCTGTCGACGCCGAGCTCCTTGGCGAGCTCGTGGACGCGAAGCTTTGCCACATTTCTCCTGTCTCGGCCCGCCCGGGACAGGGTGGGGCCGTGTTATTGCTTGGGGCTCATCGCTGGGTACTCATCGGGTGCCCATCGGCTTCCAACCCGCTTTCTTCGTCGATGACTCGTGCCGGGCCAGGTCTGGCTCGGCTGTGCTGAACCACTCCGCTACTGCGGTGAGGTCCACCGGTCCTGCGGATCGCAGGGCCCGGGTAAATGCCCGCCGGTGCTCGGCGAGGTCAAGACAGGCCCGGTCAGCGTGCAACCAGGCTCCCCGCCCAGGGGCGTCCGTCCGTTCGTCCACCACCGCGCGGTGCGCGTGGGGAACGAGGACGACCCGCACGAGAGCGGCCCGTCGGGCCTTGGCCCGACATCCCACGCACGTACGTACCTGTCCCCCGGCGGGAGCTGGGGAAGTAGGAGTCGTCATCATGGGATCAAGGGCACCGGCCCGTCCGGCAGTCTACCCCCGAACCCCCGCGCTGCACACCAAGAGCGTGCGCCCGGGGGTCCGGTGTGCTTGCTCACAGGGAGCGCCTCAGCCCTCCTGCTCGTCCTCCGTGTCGGCGTGGATGTCGATCCGCCACCCGGTGAGACGTGCGGCGAGGCGGGCGTTCTGGCCCTCCTTGCCGATGGCGAGGGAGAGCTGGAAGTCGGGGACGACGACGCGCGCGGAGCGCTCCTCGAGGTCGACGATCTCGACACTCGTGACCCGCGCCGGGGACAACGCGCTGGCGACGAACGTCGCCGGGTCCTCGCTGTAGTCGACGATGTCGATCTTCTCACCGCCGAGCTCGCTCATGACGGCGCGCACGCGCTGGCCCATCGGGCCGATGCACGCACCCTTGGCGTTGAGCCCGGGCACGGACGTGGAGACGGCGATCTTCGTGCGATGACCGGCCTCGCGGGCGAGCGCCCTGATCTCCACGGTGCCGTCGGCCACCTCGGGGACCTCGAGCGCGAAGAGCTCGCGCACGAGGTTGGGGTGGGTGCGCGAGAGGGTGACCGAGGGGCCCTTGGGGCCGCGGCTGACGTCCAGGACGTAGGCGCGCAGCCGGTCGCCGTGCCGGTAGGTCTCGGTCGGGACCTGCTCGTGCGCGGGCAGGACGGCCTCGAGCTCGCCGATGTCGACGAGCACGGTGCGCGGGTCGCGACCCTGCTGGACGACGCCGGCGATGAGGGTGCCCGCGCGGTCGCGAAGGCTCCCCATGACCTGCTCGTCCTCCGCGTCGCGCAGCCGCTGGACGATGACGCTGCGGGCGGTGGCGGTCGCGATGCGACCGAAGCCGCTGGGCGTGTCGTCGTACTCACCGACGGGGTTGCCCTCCTCGTCGAGCTCGGTGGCGATGACGGCCACCCGGCCGGACTTGCGGTCGACCTCCACGCGGGCGCGCTCGGCGGCCCCGGGGGTGCGCTGGTAGGCGAGGAGAAGGGCCTCCTCGATCGCGCCGACCAGCACGTCGAGGCTGATCTCGCGCTCGCTCTCGATGAGGCGCAGCGCAGTCATGTCGATGTCCATGTGTCCTCCTCAGCCCTCTTCGGCGTCCGTGGTGGGTCGCCCGAGCTCGGGCTCCACGGTGGCCGACGTGATGTCCGCGAGCGCGACCACGTGCCGGCTCCCAGTGTCGAGGACGACGTCCTCACCTGCGACCTCGACGATCCGGCCGCGCACCTCTCCCCCGGCCGTCCGGGCCACCACGAGGCGGCCCTGGGCGCGACGGAAGTGGCGGGCGGTGGTCAGCGGCCGGCTGATGCCGGGCGTGGACACCTCGAGGGTGTAGGCCCCGCGCACGACGTCGGCCTCGTCCAGCGCGGCGGACACCTTGCGCGAGACGTCGGTGAGGGAGTCGGAGTCCACACCGCCGGGCCCGTCGGGAAGGTCGACGACGACGCGCACGACGCTGCGCCGTCCGGCCGGGCTCACGGCGACGTCCTCGAGGTACAGGCCGGCGTCGGAGACGACCGGGTCGAGGACGCGGCGCAGCTCGGCTGCGACGTCCGACGGGCGGGTCATGTGCTCTCCTCATGGGTCAGGCTGCGGAACTACAACACCTTACCCGGGGCGGGCGGGGGTCCCGCGCTCAGGAGAGTCCTGGCAGGGCGGGCAGGGCCGCGCCCCAGGACCGTGCCTCACCTGCGGCGTCGACCGCTGCGGCGAGCAGCTCGGCCCTCCCCTCCTGCGCGGAGGCGAGAAGCATCACGTAGACGCGCACGACGTCGAGCTCGGCTGCGGCGGCGAGGGCGGCCGGGTCCTCGGCGTCGACGCCGGTGAGGTCGTAGGCGGCCTCGCGCCGGTCGTCCTCGGGGGCGACGGCGCCGGCGACGGCGGCGAGGTGGTCGGCGCGGTCCGCCGCGGCGCCGCGCTCGGCGCCGGTGCTGCGGGCCGCGGCGACGACGAGGGCGTAGCGTGCGGCGTCCAGCGTGCGGGAGGTGTCGGGGTCGAGGGTGCCGGGCTCGGGCACGGGCAGCGGCGCGGCGGGCAGGGTCGTGACCTCGGTGCCGAGCGCGGCGGCGAGGTCCGCGGCGAGGTAGGTGCGGGAGATCGCGACCGAGGCCAGCAGCTCGCCGAGCTCACCGGTCTGGGCGAGGGCGCCCGCCTGCGCGGAGTCCGCGGCCACGGTGAGGTCCCCGAGGACGTCCTCGGGGGTCGCCGCGGGCGCCGTCTCGGCGACCGTCGGGCTGGGCCCGGGCGGCTCGGTGGCGTCGGGTCCGGCGCCCGGCCACGGCTCCCACACCCCGCCCAGGGCGGCGTCGTGCTCACCGGAGGCGGTGGCGACGGCGGTCAGCGCCGCGGCGACGGCGGGGTCCTGCGCCGTCGTCGCGGCCGCGGCAGCCAGCACGGCGAGCTCGGCCGCGGCCAGCGCCGCTTCCTGCCGCGCCGTCTCGGCGGCGTCGGCGACGGGCACCTCGGGCGGCGGGGTCTCCAGCCGTACCCCGCACCCGGCGAGCGTCGCGGCGACGAGCGCGGCGGCGAGCGCGGTGCGGGGACGGCGCGAGATCACGTCCGGGCGAGCGCCGCGCGCACGTTGTCGGCGACGACGTCCACGGCCTGCTCCACGGGCAGCTCGCGCCGCTCGCCGGTGGCGCGCACCCGCAGCTCGACCTTCCCGTCGGCGAGACCGCGGCCGACGACGAGGACGAGCGGGACGCCGAGCAGCTCGGAGTCGGCGAACTTCACGCCGGCCGACATCTTCGGCCGGTCGTCGAGGAGCACCTCGACACCCTGGGCGGACAGCGCGGTCCCGATGCGCTCGGCCTCGGCGAACACCTCGGGGTCCTTGCCGGTGGCGAGGAGGTGGACGTGGTACGGCGCGACGTTCATCGGCCAGGAGAGGCCCTGGTCGTCGCAGGTGGCCTCGGCGACGGCGGCCAGCGCGCGGCTGACGCCGATCCCGTAGGAGCCCATCGTCACGGTCACGGCCTTGCCGTTCTCGTCGAGCACCTTGAGGTCGAGGGCCTCGGCGTACTTGCGGCCGAGGGCGAAGACGTGGCCGATCTCGATGCCGCGCGCGAGCTCGAGCGGGCCCGAGCCGTCCGGCGCCGGGTCCCCGGCGCGGACCTCGGCGGCCTCGATGGTGCCGTCGGCGGTGAAGTCCCGGCCGGCGACCAGCCCGAAGACGTGCTTGCCCTCCTCGTCGGCGCCGGTGATCCAGCTCGTGCCGGGCACGACGCGCGGGTCGAGCAGGTAGCGCAGCGACGTGCGCTCCTCGCCCTCCCCGCCGGCGTTCGGGCCGACGACGGCCGGGCCGATGTAGCCCTTGACGAGCTCGGGGCGCGCGGCGATCTGCTCGTCGCTCGCGGCGGTGACCTGGGTGGGCTCGAGGGCGCCCTCGAGGCGGGCGAGGTCGACGTCCCGGTCACCGGGCAGGCCGACGACGACGAGCTCCTCGGTGCCGTCGGGGTGGGTGAGCGCGAGGACGACGTTCTTCAGCGTGTCCGAGGCCGTCCACGGGCGGTCGGTGCGCGGGTAGAGCTCGTTGGCACGCTGGACGAGGGAGTCGATGCTCGTGGAGTCCGGGGTGTCGCGGACCTCGGCCGGCGGGAGATCGGTCGCGTCGACCGGCTCGGGCACGGCGGCCCGGGCGGCCTCGACGTTGGCCGCGTAGCCGCCCGGCGAGCGGACGAAGGTGTCCTCCCCCGACGGCGTCGGGAAGAGGAACTCCTCGGAGCGGGAGCCGCCCATGGCGCCGCTCGTCGCGGCGACGATGACGTACTCCAGGCCCAGGCGGGTGAAGATCCGCTCGTAGGCGGCGCGCTGGGCCTGGTAGGAGCGCTCGAGGCCGGCGTCGTCGATGTCGAAGGAGTAGGCGTCCTTCATGATGAACTCGCGGCCACGGAGCAGGCCGGCGCGGGGCCGGGCCTCGTCGCGGTACTTCGTCTGGATCTGGAAGAGCGTGAGCGGCAGGTCCTTGTAGGAGGAGTACAGGTCCTTGACCAGGAGGGTGAACATCTCCTCGTGGGTGGGCGCGAGGAGGTAGTCGTTGCCGCGGCGGTCCTTGAGCCGGAACAGGCCCTGGCCGTACTCGGTCCAGCGGCCGGTGGCCTCGTAGGGCTCGCGCGGCAGCAGCGCCGGGAAGTGGACCTCCTGGGCGCCGGCGGCGGTCATCTCCTCGCGGACGACCGCCTCGATCTTGCCGAGCACCCGCAGCCCCAGCGGCAGCCAGGTGTAGATGCCCGGCGCGGCCCGCCGGATGTAGCCGGCGCGCACGAGCAGCCGGTGGCTCGGCAGCTCGGCGTCCGCCGGGTCTTCACGAAGGGTCCGCAGGAACAGGGTCGACATCCGCATCAGCACGCGGGCCAGCGTATCGCCCCGCGCGCCCGCACCGTCCCCCGAGCGGGGCATGGGGGCGCGCGGCGCGGCGTGAGGTACGTCCCTCGCCGCGGGTCAGAGCAGGACGGTGGCGTAGGTGCCGACCTGCTCGAAGCCGGCGCGGCGGTAGGTGGCCAGCGCGGCGGCGTTGTAGCCGTTGACGTAGAGGGAGACGGTCGGGGCCGTGCGCATCCGCACGTCCTCCACGACCGCGGCCATGCCCGGGGCGGCGATCCCCTGCCCGCGGTGCTCGGGGTGCACCCACACGCCCTGGATCTGGGCGACGCCGAGGGCGCAGGCGCCGACCTCGGCCTTGAACACGACGCGTGGCCCCTCCGGCGCCTCCTCGATGCGCACGTAGGACCGGTTGGTGGCGACGAGCTCGCGCACCCGCGCGGCGTAGGCCCCGCCGGAGGCCAGCGGGGAGTAGCCGACCTCCTCGGTGAACATGGCGACGCACGCGGGCACGACGACGTCGAGCTCGTCGAGCGAGCTCAGACGCACGAGCGGGTCGGGCTCGACGGCGGCAGGGCCGGTGATCGCCATCGACGGTTGGTCCGCGCGCACCTCCCGGGCGCGTGTCCACGAGGGGCCGAGCCGTTCCCACAGCGGCAGGACCTGCTCGGCGGGCCCGACGAGGGAGGAGGCGCGCCGGCCCCGCGAGCGGACGTGGTCGGCGACGGTGTCGAGCAGCTCGGGGTCCTCGACCCCGACGGGGACGAGGTTGGCGCCGGACCAGCACAGGGCCTCCAGCCGGCCCTCGCGCCACACACCGAAGAGCTCGGCCCCGGAGAGCCGGCGCCGGCCGAGCTGCTCGACCTGGACCGCGGCGAGCACACTGGCGACCGGGTCGACGGCGCACAGCTCCAGGGCCGCCTCGCGGTCCTCCTCACGCAGCGGTCGCACCCGCGCACCCGCAGGGTGCAGCCACCGGCCGAGCATCCCTCAGCCGGCCGTGACGACAGGCGTGCCGCTGTCGGACTCCAGGCCCATCTCCTCGGCGATCCGGTTCGCCTCGGCGATCAGGGTCTCGACGATCTGGTCCTCCGGGACGGTCTTGACGACCTCGCCCTTGACGAAGATCTGGCCCTTGCCGTTGCCGGAGGCCACCCCGAGGTCCGCCTCGCGGGCCTCCCCCGGGCCGTTGACGACGCAACCCATGACCGCGACGCGCAGCGGGACCGTGAGGCCCTCGAGGCCCGCGGTCACCTCCTCGGCGAGGGTGTAGACGTCCACCTGGGCGCGGCCGCAGGAGGGGCAGGAGACGATCTCGAGCTTGCGGGGCCGCAGGTTGAGGGCCTCGAGGATCTGCGACCCGACCTTGACCTCCTCGGCGGGCGGCGCGGACAGCGAGACGCGAATGGTGTCGCCGATGCCCTGGGAGAGCAGCGCGCCGAACGCGGTGGCGGACTTGATCGTGCCCTGGAACGCGGGGCCGGCCTCGGTGACCCCGAGGTGCAGCGGCCAGTCGCCGCGCTCGGAGAGCATCTCGTAGGCGCGCACCATGACGACCGGGTCGTTGTGCTTCACGGAGATCTTGAAGTCGTGGAAGTCGTGCTCCTCGAAGAGGGAGGCCTCCCACACGGCGGACTCGACGAGCGCCTCGGCCGTGGCCTTGCCGTACTTCTTCAGCAGGCGCGGGTCGAGGGAGCCGGCGTTGACGCCGATGCGCAGGGAGACCCCGGCGTCGGAGGCGGCCTTGGCGATCTCCTTGACCTTGTCGTCGAACTTGCGGATGTTGCCCGGGTTGACGCGCACGGCGCCGCACCCGGCCTCGATCGCGGCGAAGACGTACTTCGGCTGGAAGTGGATGTCGGCGATCACCGGGATCTGCGACTTCATCGCGATGATCGGCAGCGCCTCGGCGTCCTTGTCCGTGGGGCAGGCGACGCGGACGATGTCGCAGCCGGAGGCGGTGAGCTCGGCGATCTGCTGGAGCGTGGCGTTGATGTCGTGCGTCTTGGTCGTCGTCATCGACTGGACGCTCACGGGAGCGTCACCACCCACCTCGACGTTGCCGACGCGGATCTTGCGGGTCGGGCGGCGAGGAGCCAGCACCGGCGGCTGCTCCTTGACCGTCGGGATTCCCAGGGAGATCGGTGTGCTCACCCTGCAAGTATCCCTCACGGCCAGGGGTCCGTGCACGGCTCAGCCGGAGAGCGTGACGGGTCGCACGATGTCCGCGTAGGCCAGCAGCAGGCTCATCGCGACCATGACGGCGAGGACGACGTAGGTCAGCGGAAGCAGCCGGGCGACGTCGACCGGGCCGGGGTCGGGGCGACCACGCCAGGCCGCGACCCGCCGGCGCAGCCCCTCCCAGAGGGCGCCGGCGACATGCCCGCCGTCGAGCGGCAGGAGCGGCAGGAGGTTGAAGACGAACAGGGCGAGGTTGAGCGAGGCGAGCAGGCTCAGCATGTCGGCGGTGCGCTCGGCCACCCCGTAGCTGTCGCCCTCGAGCGAGGCGATCTCCCCGGCGAAGCGCCCGACGCCGACGAGCCCGACGACGCTCGCGTCGCGCTCCTCGTCACCGAACGCCGCCTGGGCGATGTCGACGAGGCGCTGGGGCAGGGTGAGCACGACGCCGAAGGTCGCCCCCACGGACTCGGCCACCCGGCCGGGCACCGCGGACAGCGGCTGCCGCACGAGCGCCGCCGTCGGCGCGATGCCGACGAAGGGCTGCGCCTCGGTGAGCGGCTGGCCGTCGGCGCCCGTGCGGACCTCGCCGTCGACGACGACGGGCCGCTCGGTGAGGGCGGCGGTGACGGTGACCGTGCGCTCGGTGCCGTCCCGCTCGACGACGACGCGCGCCGGGGCGGTGCCGGAGTCGGCGATCGCGGCGCGCACGTCGTCCCACGTCTCGACCGGCCGGCCCGCCCAGGACACGACCGTGTCACCGGGCTCGAGGCCGGCGAGCGCACCGGGAGCGGCGGGGTCGGCGTCGGTGCACTCGGCGGCCTCGGTGGTCAGGCACTCCTGGACGTTGCCGAGCGTCGAGGTGTAGGCCGGCACGCCGAAGCCGACGAGGACCACGGCGATGAGGACGGCGGCGATGAGCAGGTTCATCACCGGCCCACCGAGCATGACGACGAGCTTCTTCGGCACGCTGAGGGAGGAGAACGTGCGGTGCTCGTCCCCGGGCCCGACCTCGGCCAGGGAGAACTCGCGCGCCTCCTCCACGAGGGTGGGGCGCCCGTCGCGGCGGCGCCGGACGGTCGCGCCCTCCCGGGCGGGCGGGTACATGCCGATCATCCGGACGTACCCGCCGAGCGGGACGGCCCTGACGCCGTACTCGGTCTCCCCGCGGCGGCGGGACCACAGCGTCGGCCCGAAGCCGACGAAGTACTCGGTGACCTTGACCCCGAACCGCTTGGCGGGCACGAGGTGGCCGACCTCGTGCAGGGCGATGGACACGACGAGGCCGACGACGAGGACGAGGACGCCGACGAGGAAGCTCATCGCGCGGCCAGCTCCTGTGCCCTGCGCCGGGCCCACGCCTCGGCCTCGTGGACGGCCGGCAGGTCGAGGGCGGCGGCCGGGACGCCGTCGTGCTCGGCGAGGACCTGCTCGACGACGTCGGTGATCTCGAGGAAGCCCAGGCGGCCGGCGAGGAACGCGGCGACGCACTCCTCGTTCGCCGCGTTGAGGACGGCGGGGTGGGTCGCGGACGCGGCGGCGGCCTGCCGCGCGAGGCGCACACCCCGGAAGGTGTCCTCGTCGAGCGGCTCGAAGGTCCAGCTCGTGGCCTCGTCCCAGCGGCACGGCGCGACGGCGCGCGGCGGGCGGGCGGGCCATGAGAGCGCGAGCGCGATAGGCAGGCGCATGTCGGGCGGGGAGGCCTGCGCGATCGTCGAGCCGTCGGTGAACTCCACCATCGAGTGGACCACCGACTGGGGGTGGACCACCACCGTGATGTCCTCGGTGGGCACGTCGAAGAGCAGGTGGGCCTCGATGAGCTCGAGCCCCTTGTTCACCAGGGTCGCGGAGTTCACGGTGACGACCGGGCCCATGTCCCACGTGGGGTGGGCCAGCGCCTGCGCGGCGGTGACGCCGGCGAGCTCCTCGCGGCGGCGCCCGCGGAAGGGGCCGCCGGAGGCGGTGAGGACGAGCCGGGCGACCTCGCTGTGCGTGCCCGAGCGCAGCGCCTGGGCCATCGCCGAGTGCTCGGAGTCGACCGGGACGATCTGGTCGGGGCTGCGGCGCGCGGCGCGCACGAGCGCGCCGCCGA
>NZ_VDFS01000063.1:126580-144167 GCF_006151955.1 Georgenia sp. 311
GTGGGCTCCAGGCCGACCGAGCCGGTGACGCCGTTGAGGACGACGTCGCTGCCGGCCCCGGCGAGCTCGGTCGCGGCGCCCGGGCCGACGAGCACCTCGACGGCGGGGGCGAGGACGCCGCGCTCGGCGGCGACGGCCGCGACCGCGGCGCGCACCTCCTGCGCCTCCCCGCGCGCCACGGCGACGAGGGGGACGTCGTGGTCGAGCACCTGCTCGGCGAGCAGGCGCAGGTTCCCACCGCCCGCGGCGAGGGCGACGACGTCGTAGCCGGCGGCGACCTCCAGGGCCTGGGTGCCGATGGACCCCGTGGAGCCGAGGAGCGTGAGGGTGGTCATTCGACGGCCAGGAGGACCTCGACGGCGCGGTCCAGGTAGGCGTCGACCACTCCCTCGGCGTAGGCCTTGTCGCGGCCCGCGGAGGGGAAGGTCGCGGCGCGCAGCTCGGCGGCCGTGAGGTCGCCGTCCGCGTCGAAGTAGTCCACGAGCCGGTCCATGAGGCGGTCGACGGCGTCACGCGAGTAACCGCGCCCGCTCTCCGGGGCCGCGAAGCGCTCCCCCGCGGGGCGCACGAGCCGCGGGTAGAGGGTCGTCGCGCGCTCGGCGATGCGGTCCATCCACGCCTGCTGGCCGTGGGTGGCGACGAACGCGTCCCGGCGCCGCTGGACGATCGCGGCCTCGAGCCGGTCCAGGGCCGAGTCGACGGCGCCGGTCGCGTAGCCGGCGCGCACGAGGTCGAACGCGGCGGTGCGCACGTCACCCTCCGTCAGCCCCGCGTCCCCCACCGCGCCCGTCTCGTAGGCCTGGCGCGCGCGGGTGAAGAACTGCTCGACCTGGTCACGGTCGTAACCGGTGCTCATCCGCCCGACGACGGGGAACATCGTGCTCACTGCCCCTCCCGTGGAGCGTTCGCCGCCAGGGTCTCGGCCGCGAGCTGGCCGCAGGCGCCGTCGATGTCGCTGCCGCGGGTGTCACGGACCGTCGTCGGGATCCCGGCCGCGCGCAGGGTCCGCACGAACGTGTCCTCCACCCGCGGGTCGGACGCCGTCCACTTCGAACCCGGCGTCGGGTTGAGCGGGATGGGGTTGACGTGCACCCAGCCGCGGCCGCGGGCGACGAGCTCGTCGGCGAGGAGCTGGGCGCGCCACTGGTGGTCGTTGATGTCGCGGATGAGGGCGTACTCGATGCTCACGCGGCGCCCGGTCGCGTCGAAGTAGCGGCGGGCGGCGTCGAGCAGCTCACCGACCTTCCAGCGCGAGTTGATCGGGATGAGCTCGTCGCGCAGGCCGTCGTCCGGGGCGTGGAGGGACACCGCGAGGGTGACCGGCAGGCCCTCCTTGGCGAGCTTGTCGATGGCGGGCACGAGCCCGACCGTCGAGACCGTGACGTTGCGGGCCGAGAGCCCGAAGCCCGCCGGGGTGGGCTCGACCATGCGGCGCACCGCGTCGACGACGGCGCGGTAGTTCGCCAGCGGCTCCCCCATCCCCATGAAGACGACGTTCGTCAGCCGGGTGGGCCCGCCGGTGAGCAGGCCGTCGCGGCACGCGGCCGCGGCCACGCGCACCTGCTCGACGATCTCCGCCGTCGAGAGGTTGCGGGTGAGGCCCTGCTGGCCGGTCGCGCAGAACGGGCAGGCCATCCCGCAGCCCGCCTGGGAGGAGACGCACAGGGTGGCCCGCTCGGAGTAACGCATGAGGACCGACTCGACCTTCGCGCCGTCGAACAGGCTCCACAGCGACTTGCGGGTCGCCCCGCCGTCGGCCTGGAGGCTGTGGACCTCGGTGAGCAGCTCGGGGAGCAGCTCGGCGACGAGCTCGTCCCTGCCCTGGGCGGGCAGGTCGCTCATCGCGGCGACGTCGCGGGTGAGGTGGCCGAAGTAGTGGCGCGAGAGCTGGTCGGCGCGGAAGGCGGGCAGCTCCTTCTCGCGCAGCACCTGGGCTCGGTCCTCCCGGGAGAGGTCGGCGAGGTGGCGCGGCGGCTTGCCGCGGCGGCGGGCGGTGAAGGTGAGCCGCGGACGCTCGCCGGCAGCGCCGGGCGTCGGGGGCAGGGAGGTCGTCGACATCGCGGCCGATTCTCTCAGATGATCCTGGGAATCAGCTGACGAACGTCGTGAGCAGGAGATAGCTCACCGGCGCGGTCATGAGGAGCGAGTCGAGCCGGTCGAGGATCCCGCCGTGCCCGGGCAGCAGCGTGCCCATGTCCTTGAGCCCCAGGTCCCGCTTGAGCAGGGACTCCGCGAGGTCGCCGACCGTCGCGGTGACGACGGCGCCGACCCCGAGGAGCAGGCCCGTCCACCACGGGGTGTCGAGCGCGAGGGTGGCCATCCCCACACCGACGAGCGCGGCGAGCAGGACCGAGCCGCCCGCTCCCTCCCACGACTTCTTCGGGCTGATCGACGGCGCCATCGGGTGCTTGCCGAACAGCACCCCGGCGACGTAGCCGCCGGTGTCGTTGGCCACCGCGCACAGCACGAACGTGAGGACGAGCCACGGGCCCTTGTCCTCGGTGAGGAGCAGGACGGCGAACCCGGCGAGGAAGGAGACGTAGGCCGAGCCCAGCACCCCGGCGCAGGCATCGCGCACCGCGTCCGGTCCCCCACCGTCGACCACGCGCCACACGAGCACGCCCCCGGCGGTGAGGAGGAAGGCGACGAGCATCGCCGCCGGGCCGCTCGTGTAGGCCGACACGAGGATCCCCGCGTTGCCCACCCACAGCGGCAGCAGCGGCACGGTGACGCCGTGCGTGCCGACCGCGCGCGCGAACTCCCACAGCCCGCCGCTCGTCGCGACGAGCGCGAGCACGACGAACGCCTCCTCGCGCAGGAAGAGACTGGCGAGGAGGACCGCGAGCAGGCCCAGGCCCACGCCGATGGCCGCGGGGAGGTTACGGCCCGCGCGGCTGCCCGGCTTCGGGGGCGGCGGCGGCACGAGGGCGCGCTGGGCCCCCGCCTGGATCTGGCGGATCTGGCGACGGGTGAGCGGCGGGTCGCCGCCGGTGGTGCTCACCTCCGGCTCAGACCTCGAGGAGCTCTCGCTCCTTGCCGGCGAGCAGCTCGTCCACGGCCTCGACCCGCTTGCGGGTGAGTCCCTCGAGCTCCTTCTCCGCGCGGTCGACCTCGTCCTCGCCGACCTCGCCGTCCTTCTTCATCCGGTCGAGCTCGTCCTTCGCCTTGCGGCGGTGGTTGCGGATGGAGATGCGGGCGTCCTCGGCCTTGGTCTTGGCGAGCTTGACGTAGTCGCGGCGACGCTCCTCGGTGAGGGCGGGCAGCACGATGCGGATGACGTTGCCGTCGTCGGTCGGGTTCACCCCCAGGTCCGACTCGCGCAGCGCCTTGATGATCGCGGCGGTCGCGCCACGGTCGTAGGGCGCGATGAGCACGGTGCGGGCCTCGGGGATGGTGAGGGAGCCGAGCTGCTGCAGCGGCGTGGGCGCGCCGTAGTAGTCGACGAGGATGCGGTTGAACATCCCGGCGTTCGCACGGCCGGTACGGATGTTGCCGAAGTCCTCGCCGGCCGCGTCGACCGCCCTGTCCATCTTGTCCTCGGCCTCGAGGAGGATCTCGTCGATCACCGTAGCTCCTTCATCGTCTCGTCCGTGGCACCGGTGGTGGTGCCGGGAATGGTCGCGGGGGCGTCGTCGACCGTCACCAGTGTTCCGATCTTCTCACCAAGCAGCGCCCGCGTGACGTTGCCCGGGCCGTTCATCCCGAAGACGCGCATCGACAGGCCGTTGTCCATGCACAGCGAGAACGACGCGGCGTCGACGACGCGCAGGTTGCGGCGCAGCGCGTCGGCGTAGGTCACGTGGTCCAGGCGGGTGGCCGTCGGGTCGAGCGCGGGGTCGGCGGTGTAGACGCCGTCGACGCCGTTCTTGCCGACGAGCACCTCGTCGCAGTGCGTCTCCAGGGCGCGCTGCGCAGCCACGGTGTCGGTGGAGAAGAACGGCATGCCGGCGCCGGCGCCGAAGATGACGACGCGGCCCTTCTCGAGGTGGCGCACGGCGCGCAGCGGGATGTACGGCTCGGCGACCTGGCCCATGGTGATGGCGGTCTGCACGCGGGTACGCACCCCGGCCTGCTCGAGGAAGTCCTGGAGGGCGAGGGCGTTCATCACGGTGCCCAGCATGCCCATGTAGTCGGCGCGGGAGCGGTCCAGGCCACGCTTGGACAGCTCGGCGCCGCGGAAGAAGTTGCCGCCGCCGACGACGATCGCGACCTCGACGCCGGCGCGGGTGGCCTCGGCGATCTGGCGGGCCACACCGGAGACGACGTCGGCGTCCAGTCCGATGGAGCCACCACCGAAGACCTCGCCGGAGAGCTTGAGCAGCACCCGGCGGGCGCGGGGCATGTCGGACGTGACGTTCATGCAGACCTCCGAGGGGATGGTACGCGGGTGGCCCCGGCCCCGGTGGGGCCGGGGCCACCCGACGTGGTTACTCAGGCGCCGACGCGGAAGCGGGCGAAGGCGGTCACCTTGCCGCCGGAACCCTCGACGACCTTGCCGACAGTGGTCTTCGGGTCGCGGGCGAAGGCCTGGTCGAGGAGGACGGACTCCTTGAAGAAGCCGTTCATCCGGCCCTCGATGATCTTCGGCAGCGCGGCCTCCGGCTTGCCCTCGTTGCGCGAGGTCTCCTCGGCGATGCGACGCTCGCTCTCGACGACGTCGGCCGGCACGTCCTCACGGGTGAGGTACTGCGGGCTGTAGGCCGCGATGTGCATCGCGACGTCGCGCGCGACCTCGGCGCCGGCGGCGTCCGTGGCGACGAGCACGCCGACCTGCGGGGGCAGGTCCTTGGCGGTGCGGTGCAGGTAGCTCGCGACCTTCTCACCGGAGACGCGGGCGACGCGGCGCAGGACGAGCTTCTCGCCCAGCGTGGCGGCGGTCTCGTCGATCAGCCCGCCGACGGTGGTGTCGTCGACCGGGGCGGCGAGGAGGGACTCGACGTCGGCGGCGCCGGAGGCGACCGCGGCGGCGAGGACCTTCTCGGACAGCGTGACGAAGACCTGGTTCTTCGCGACGAAGTCGGTCTCGGAGTTGAGCTCGACCATGACGCCGGTCTCCCCGGCGTCGTCGGAGACGACCTCGATCGCGACGAGACCGTCGGAGGCGGCGCGCCCCTCACGCTTGGCCACGCCCTTCAGGCCCTTGACCCGGATGATCTCGGTGGCCTTCTCGGCGTCGCCGTCGGCCTCGTCGAGAGCCTTCTTCACGTCCATCATGCCCGCGCCGGTCTTCTCGCGGAGGGCCTTGATGTCAGCGGCGGTGTAGTTCGCCATAAGTGTTCTCCAGTCGGGGTCGGGGCTCAGGCCTGGGAGGCCGTGGTGTCGTCGGAGGCCGGGGCGTCCGTCGCGGGGGCGTCGTCGGCCACCTGGGTGGCGTCCGCGCCCTCGGCGCTGACGGCCGGAGCGGACTCCTCGCCGGCCTCGGCGGCCGCGGCGACCTGCTCGGCGTCGTTGGTGACACCGGCGGCCTGGTTCGCGGCCTCGACGGCCGGGTCGGCCTGCTCGGCGGCGACCGGGGAGGCCTGGGCGCTCTGGTCGCCCTCGCCGGTGGCGAGGAGCTCGCGCTCCCACTCGGCCAGCGGCTCGGCCTCGGTCGGGGCGGCGCCCGAGCCCCCGCCGTGGCGGGTGACGAGGCCGGCAGCGGCGGCGTCGGCGATCACGCGGGTGAGCAGACCGACGGCGCGGATGGCGTCGTCGTTGCCCGGGATGCCGTAGTCGACCTCGTCCGGGTCGCAGTTCGTGTCGAGGATGGCGACGACGGGGATGTTGAGCTTGCGCGCCTCGGCGACGGCGAGGTGCTCCTTCTTCGTGTCGACGATCCACACGGCGGAGGGCAGCTTGGCCATGTCGCGGATGCCGCCGAGGGTGCGCTCGAGCTTCTCCTTCTCGCGGCGCATCATGAGCAGCTCCTTCTTGGTGAAGGCCGAGCCCGCGACGTCGTCGAAGTCGATCTGCTCGAGCTCCTTCATGCGCTGGAGCCGCTTGTGCACGGTGGTGAAGTTCGTGAGCATGCCGCCGAGCCAACGCTGGTTGACGTAGGGCATGCCGACGCGCGCAGCCTGCTCGGCCACGGCCTCCTGGGCCTGCTTCTTGGTGCCGACGAAGAGGATCGACCCACCGTGCGCGACCGTCTCCTTGACGAACTCGTACGCCCGGTCGATGTCGGTCAGCGACTGCTGCAGGTCGATGATGTAGATGCCGTTGCGCTCGGTGAAGATGAAGCGCTTCATCTTCGGGTTCCAGCGGCGGGTCTGGTGCCCGAAGTGCACGCCGCTCTCGAGGAGCTGGCGCATGGTGACGACGGCCATGGCTCGTCCTTTCCGGTGCGGGAGCTCCCGCACGTTCGGCGGCCAGGGCGCGGGTGTGCCGCTGCTCTGACCGCGGTTCGGGTTGTCTGCGGTCGACCGGGTGGTCGCCGCTCCTGGTGCTCACGACTGCCGGCACCCGCTGGGCGGGACCGCGCCGGCCGCCTCGCGTCGCTGGGTCGGGGTGAGCCGACTGCGAGCGCGACATGTGGGCACGCGATGTCAACCAGATCGCTCCGGCTGCGCCGCCAACTCTACCGCACCCCTCCCCCGTCCCACGCCGCCCGCCCTGTCACCCCCAGCACACCCCGCGAGCGCCGACTTGCGCGCGAGAGCCGACTTCCGCACGACAGCCGACTTCCGCACGACAGCCGACTTCCGCACGACAGCCGACTTGCGCGCGAGAGCCGACTTCCGCACGACAGCCGACTTCCGCACGACCGCAGTCCTCTGGCGCACGCACCGTCCCGCTCCACAACGCGGGGACAGCGACCACCTGAGCACAGGCGAAGCTTGCCCCAGCCCGTCCGGCGGCACGGTCGCGTCATCCTCACGACATGGGGCTGGCAGGAAACGTGGCGGGTGCAGCGGCGGTGCTCGGCGTCGTCGGCGGGCTGGTGCTGCTCAGCGGCCCGCCGGTCGAGCAACCCCAACCGTCCGTGTTCACGGGAACGGACTCTGCCCAGGTGGAGTACGGGTGGCCGACCGGCTCCCCGGCGACGGTCGTTCGCCCGTTCGAGCCGCCGCCCGAGCGGTGGGCTGCCGGACACCGCGGCGCGGACCTGGCCCTGGGCGACGGCGCGCCCGTGCTCGCGGCGGCCGACGGCGTGGTCGTCTTCGCGGGGTCGGTCGCCGGGCGTGGCGTCGTCTCGATCGACCACGCCGACGGCATCCGCACGACGTACGAGCCGGTCTCCGCCGTCGTGCGACGCGGCGCCGGTGTGACGCGCGGTGAGCCGATCGGGACGCTGGCCGGGCTCGGGCACTGCGCACCGGAGCACTGTCTCCACTGGGGCGCACGCCGAGGTCGCGACGACTACCTCGACCCGCTCAGCCTCGTGACGGCGGAGGTCGTCATCCGGCTGCTCCCCCTTCATGGGGGCGGGTGACCTCACGCGGGTCGTGCTGCGGGGAGCCGAAGGGATGGTCGTGGAGGTCACCTCTCGCGCGGAAATCCGCTCTCGCGCAGAAGTCCGCTCTCGCGCGGAACTCGGCTCTCGCGCAGAAGTCCGCTCTCGCGCGAAACTCCGCTCTCGCGCGGAACTCGGCTCTCGCGCGGAAGTCGGCTGTCGCGCGGAAGTCGGCTGTCGCGGGGTTGGGGGCGGGGGTCAGGCGCGGGGGTGGGCCTGGGTGTAGGCGGCGCGGAGGCGTTCGGGGGTGACGTGGGTGTAGCGCTGGGTCGTGGCGAGGGAGGCGTGGCCGAGGACCTCCTGCACCGTGCGCAGGTCGGACCCGCCGGCCAGGAGGTGGGTGGCGGCACTGTGCCGCAGGCCGTGCGGGGCGAGGTCGCGCACACCCGCGAGCGCCGTGAGCTTGTGGACGCGCTCGCGCACGGCACGTACCCCGAGCCGGCCGCCGCGGGCACCGAGGAACACCGCGGGCGGAGACGCCGGGGTCACCAGCTGCGGCCGGCCGCGCTCCAGCCACTCCCCCAGCGCACGGTCGGCGGGCACGCCGAAGGGCACGACCCGCTCGGTGCCGCCCTTGCCGAGCACCCGCACGGTGCGCTCGCGCCGGTCGAGCGCGTCGAGGTCGAGGCCGACGAGCTCGGCGACGCGTACTCCGGTGGCGTACAGCAGCTCGAGGACGGCCCAGTCGCGCAGGTGGGCCGGGTCGCCGTCGTCGGCGGCCTGCTCGGCGAGGTCGAGCAGGTGGGCCGCCTCGTCGACGGCGAGGATCTGGGGCACGCGCTTGTCCGGGCGCGGGCTCTGCAGCCGCCGCCCGACGTCGGTGGTGAGGTGGCCCTGACGGTGCGCCCACGTGCAGAACGTCCGGGCGGCCGCGGACCGGCGCGCCACCGTCGCCCGCGAGCGCCCCTCACGGGCCTGCCCGGCGAGCCAGGCGCGCAGCGTCGTGAGGTCGAGGTCCGCGAGGTCGACGGCGGCGGACCCCTCACCCTCCGCACCCGCCGGCGCGAGGGAGGCGAGGAGGGAGCGCACGTCCGAGACGTACCCGCGCACCGTGTGCTCCGACAGCCCGCGCTGGAGCTCGAGGTGCCGCGCGAAGGCGGCGAGGAGGGCGTCGGTGTCGTGCACGCGCTCACCGTCGCGCGTCGCCGCGGCGAGGGCAACCAGCCGCGCCGGGGCATCGCCCGCCGGGCCCCCCGGCCGACCGACGAGGCGGCGGACGGGGAGGAGCCCGGCGGGGCAGACGGTCAGCCCAGCGAGCCGTGCGCGTCGATGACGTACTTGCGCGCCGCCCCCTTGTCGAACTCGGCGTAGCCGCGCGGGGCGTCGTCGAGGCTGATGACCTCGGCGTTGACCGCCTTCGCGATGTGCAGCCGGTCGCGCAGGATCGCCTTCATGAGGTCGCGGTGGTACTTCATCACCGGGGTCTGGCCGGTGACGAAGGACAGCGCCTTGGCCCAGCCGGTGCCGAAGTCGAGCGAGAGCGCACCGCGCTTGGCGGACTCGTCGACTCCGCCCGGGTCACCGGTGACGTACAGCCCGGGGATGCCGACGGCGGCCCCTGCGTCGGCCACCATCATCACGCTGTTGAGGACGGTCGCCGGGGCCTCCTTGCCCTCGTGGCCCTTCGCCTCGAAGCCGACCGCGTCGACGGCGGCGTCGACGAACGGGTCGCCGATGACCTGCTCCATCTGCTCGTGCGGCTGCCCCTTGGCGAGGTCGATCGTCTCGCAGCCGAAGCTGCGGGCCTGGGCGAGGCGCTCGGCGTTGAAGTCACCGACGACGACCACCGACGCCCCGAGCAGCTGTGCCGAGGCGGCTGCCGCGAGCCCGACGGGGCCTGCTCCCGCGACGTACACCGTCGACCCGGTGGTCACCCCGGCGCTGTAGGCGCCGTGGTAACCGGTGGGCAGGATGTCCGACAGCATCGCGAGGTCGAGGATCTTCTCCATCGCCTGGTCCCGGTCGGGGAAGACGAGGCAGTTCCAGTCCGCGTAGGGGACCAGGACGTACTCCGCCTGCCCGCCGACCCATCCCCCCATGTCGACGTAGCCGTAGGCACTGCCCGGCCGGTCGGGGTTGACGTTGAGGCAGATCTCGGTGCGCCGGGCCTTGCAGTTGCGACAGCGCCCGCAGGAGATGTTGAACGGCACCGAGACGAGGTCGCCCTTCCTGACGAACTCGACGTCGGGGCCGGTCTCGACGACCTCGCCGGTGATCTCGTGGCCCAGGACGAGGTCGGGCGGGGCGGTGGTGCGCCCGCGGACCATGTGCTGGTCCGAGCCGCAGATGTTCGTGGCGACCGTCTTGAGGATGACGCCGTGGGGGACCTTGCGCCCGACGTTCGCGGGATTGACCCCCGGCCCGTCCTTGAGCTCGAACGTCGGGTAGTCGATCTCGATGACCTCGACGGTGCCGGGGCCCTTGTACGCAACCGCTCTGTTGCCAGCCATGTCTATTCCCTCCCGTGTCCGCCCGAGGGCAGCGCGAGTGCAGGGGTGCGAGACGTGTGCGGCTCGGGCACGTCCCGTCACGCTAACGGATGTGACGTGCGTCACGCACCCCCGCGGGGGTCACGCGCCCGCCGCCACCCGGCCCCGGAACGCTCGGCCCGCCCGGCCAGCTCGAGGCGCCCGACGCCGGAGCGCACCTCCTGCTCGCTGAGCCCTGCCGCACGGGCCAGGTTGCTCACCGTGGCCCCAGTCCGCAGCGGCAGGGCGTCGAGCACGCGGGCGCCGAGCGGGTCGAGCCCGTCGAGCAGCGCCCGCTCGACGGGCGGCTCCTCGCCGAGGTCCTGACCGCTCGGGGACAGCAGCTCCAGGACGTCGGCGGCCCCGGTGACGCAGACGGCGTCGGTGTCACGCAGGAGGCGGTGGCAGCCCACGGAGGCCATGGACGTCACCGGCCCGGGCACCGCGCCGACCGGCCGCAGGAGCTGCTCGGCGTGCCGGGCCGTGTTGAGGGCGCCGGAGCGCCACGCCGCCTCGACGACGACGCACACCCGCCCGAGCGCCGCGATGAGGCGGTTGCGCAGGAGGAAGCGGTGCCGGCCGGGCACCGACCCGGGCGCCGGCTCGGCGAGGACGACGCCCTCGGCCATGACCGCCTCGAGCAGCGCGGTGTTGCCCGCCGGGTAGAGCCGGTCCACCCCGCCGGCGAGGACCGCGCACGTGGGACCGCCGACGCTCAGCGCCCCTCGGTGCGCGGCCGCGTCGATGCCGTAGGCACCGCCGGACACGACGACGACGCCCCGCTCGGCGAGGTCGATCGCCAGCTGGGCGGCCACGTGGTCGCCGTAGCCCGTGCTCGCCCGCATGCCGACGACGGCGGCGCTGCGCCCGAGCCGGTCGAGGCGCCCTGCGCCGCGCACCCACAGCGCCGCGGGTGCACGCTCGGCGAGGTCGTCGAGGGCGGTGGGCCACTCGTCGTCGCCGGGGACGACGAGGCGTCCGCCGAGGGAGTGGAGCACGGCGAGCTCGCGGCGGATGTCGAGGTTCTCCAGCCGCGGGAGCCAGCGGGCCACCGCCTCCTCCCAGGGAGGCGGCGCGCCGGCGTCCACGGACCCGGCGGGCAACGCGCGGCCGGACCAGCCGCGGGAGTCCACGTGGCAGAGCCAGTCGAGCGCGCCGGCGGCGCCGAGGTGGGCGCGCAGGGTGCCCGCGGCCGCGTCGCCGGGCTCGGCGAGGCGGGTCCAGGCGGCGGCCGCGAGCCGCGGGTCGGTGACGTCGAAGGGCAGGTCAGCCACGGGGTCCTCCCCTGATCCGCAGGCTCATGGCGGCCCCGACCTCGTCGAGGCCGGGGTGGGGACGCCCCGAGAGGTCGGCGAGCGTCCACGCGGTACGCAGCACGCGGTCCATGCCGCGCAGGCTGAGCGTGCCGGTGTCCAGCGCCCGTTCGAGGACGGCCCGGGCCGCCGGGCCGAGCCCGTGCTCGGCGGCGCGCAGCCAGGCGCCGGGCACCTCGGAGTTCGTCTGCCAGGGGGTGTGGGCGAGCCGCTCGCGCTGCGCGGCGCGCGCGCGTGCCACCCGCGCGGCGACGACGGCGCTCGACTCCCCCCGGCCGCCGAGCGCAGCGGCGGCGCGGGTCACGGAGGGGACGTCGATCTGGAGGTCGACGCGGTCCAGGAGCGGGCCGGACAGCCGGGCGAGGTAGCGGCGCCGCTCGAGCGGGGTGCACGTGCAGGTGAGGCCGGTGCCCGAGGCCTTCCCGCACGGGCACGGGTTGGCGGCGAGGACGAGCTGGAACCGTGCGGGGTAGCGGGCGGCGCCGCGGGCCCGGTGGACGACGAGCTCGCCCCGCTCGAGCGGCTGGCGCAGGGTGTCGAGCACCCGGCGGGGGAACTCCGGCGCCTCGTCGAGGAGGAGGACGCCGCGGTGCGCGCGGGAGGCGGCACCGGGCCGTGGCACGCCGGACCCTCCGCCGACGATCGCCTGGGCGGTCGCGGTGTGGTGCGGCTCCTCGAACGGCGGGCGGCGCACGAGCCCGCCGTCGAAGGTGCCGGCGACGGAGTGGATGGCGGTGACCTCGAGCGCGTCGGCGTCCTCGAGGTCGGGCAGCAGGCCGGGCAGCCGGGCCGCGAGCATCGACTTGCCCGCCCCGGGCGGGCCGACCATGAACAGGTGGTGTCCTCCGGCGGCGGCGACCTCGAGCGCGAAGCGCGCGTCGTCCTGCCCGACGACGTCGGCGAGGTCGCGTTCCTCCCGGGCCCGCCCGGCGGGAACCGGCGGGCCCGGCAGCTCCTCGGCGGGCGGGGGCGTGACGTCCGCGCCGTACTCCCTGGCGAGCTCGGCGAGGTGGTGCACACCGCGCACGTGCGCCCCGGGCACGAGCCGCGCCTCCGCGAGGTTCGCGGCGGGCACGACGACGTGGGGGCGTCCGGCGGCGACGGCGGCGGCGACGGCGGGCAGCACCCCGCGGACCGGGTGGACACGGCCGTCGAGGCCGAGCTCGCCGAGGTGGACCACTCCCCCGGCCCGCTCGGCGCCGGGAAGCCCCTCGGCCCCGAGGCACGCGACGGCGATGGCGAGGTCGAACGCCGAGCCTGCCTTGGGCAGGGAGGCGGGTGAGAGGTTGACGGTGCGGCGGCGCGCGTCCCACGGCAGCGAGCTGGAGGTGACCGCCGCCCGGACGCGCTCCTTGGCCTCCGACAGGGAGGCGTCGGGCAGGCCGACGAGGGTGAGCGCGGGCAGCCCGCTCGCCGCGTGCGCCTCGACCTGGACGAGGTGGCCCTCGACGCCGACGAGCGCGACCGACCACGTGCGCGCCAGGCCCACCTCAGCCCACCGCCTTGAGGTGCTGGACGAGCGCAGGACCGGTGCGTGGGCGCAGCACGGCGACGACGTCGACCCGCACCTCCTCGGCGTGCTCGGCGTGCTCGCGCAGCCAGCGGGCGGCCAGCCGGCGCAGCCGCTCGAGCTTGGCCGGGTGCACCGCCTCGGCGGGGTGCCCGAACCGGGTCCCGCTGCGGGTCTTGACCTCGACGAAGGCGATCGTGGCACCGTCGCGGGCGACGATGTCGATCTCGCCCTCGCGGCAGCGCCAGTTGCGGTCGAGGATCCGCCAGCCGTCCTCCTCGAGCATCGCGACGGCGATCCGCTCGCCGAGCGCGCCGAGCTCGTCCTTCGCAGCCACCGGGCACCACCTCCGCGAGCAGCCTCGCAGCGGCCGCCCACGCCCCGGCGGCCGCGCCACCCGCCCGGGGGACGGGCAGCTCGCGGGCGCGCGCTGTGGAGCAGGCTCGGGAGAGCAGCCGGCTCAGGAGGGGAGGTTGAGCTCCGCCTTGGGCAGCTCCTCGACGTTGACGTCCTTGAACGTCACGACCCGCACCGAGCGCACGAAGCGGGCGGAGCGGTACACGTCCCACACCCACGCGTCCCCGAGGGTCAGCTCGAAGAACACCTCTCCCCCGGCGCTGCGTACCTGCAGGTCGACCTCGTTGGCGAGGTAGAACCGTCGCTCGGTCTCCACCACGTAGGAGAAGAGCCCGACGACGTCGCGGTACTCGCGGTACAGCTCGAGCTCGAGATCGGCCTCGTAGTTCTCCAGGTCCTCTGCGCTCACGAGCCCATCATGCCCCGGGTGCGGCCACGAGTGCGTCACGAGACGCCTCGGCGCGGCCGGGCTGCCCCGCGGCGGAGGCCTCCGCCGCGTCGGCGACGGCGTCCTCGACCGCCTCCTCGACCGCCTGCGCGACGGCCTCGGCGACGGCGGCGTCGTCGCCCGGCAGCGCGGTGGGCAGCCGCCACGAGCGGCGGTGCAGCTCGCACGGGCCGAGCTCGCGCAGCGCGGCGACGTGCTCGGGCGCGGAGTAGCCCTTGTTGCCCTCCCACCCGTAGGCGGGGTGGTGGGCGGCGAGGTCGACCATGATCGCGTCGCGCTCGCACTTGGCCAGGACGCTGGCCCCGGCGACGACGGCGCAGCGCAGGTCCGCCTTGACCTGGGTGCGCACGGGCGGGGTGGGGGCCGCAGCAGGGTCGGCGAGCTCGGCGAAGAGGTCCTGGGGCGGGGTGAGCCAGTCGTGGATGCCGTCGAGCACGACGATGTCGGGGTGGATTCCGTCGGCGGCGAGGGTGGCGAGGGCGCGCGTACCGGCGAGGCGCAGCGCGGCGATGATGCCGAGCGCGTCGATCTCCTCGGGCGAGGCGTGCCCGACGGCGCTGCCCACGGCCCACCGGCGCACCGGCTCACACAGCGCCTCGCGCGCGGCGGGGGCGAGGAGCTTGGAGTCCCGCAGGCCGCGCGGCAGCCGCCCGGTGTGCTCGTCGACGACGCACACCCCGACGCTCACCGGGCCGGCGAGGGCCCCGCGGCCCACCTCGTCCATCCCGGCGACGAGCCGGTGGCCGGAGGCGAGCAGCTCGCGCTCGAGCTGGCGGGAGGGGGCGCGACGGGGAGGCACGTCCCCATGGTAAGCACGTACCCGCCGGTCAGGGCTCGGGGACCTCGGCGAAGGTGTCGCCGGGGTTGCGGAACAGCGACCAGTGGTCGAAGGGCCACAGGATGAGCGCCGCGGTGCCGACGACGTTCTCCATCGGGACGGCGCCCCCACCCGGCTCGCCCAGGTGGGAGCGGGAGTCCTGGGAGTTGGAGCGGTTGTCGCCCATGAGCCACAGGTGCCCCTCGGGCACGGTGACGGAGAACTCGGTCTCGCTGGGGCTGACCCCGGGCTTGAGGTAGGGCTCCTCGATGCTCACGCCGTTGACCATGAGGCGGCCGTCGGCGTCGCAGCACTCGACGGTGTCCCCGCCGACGCCGATGACGCGCTTGATGAGGTGCTCCCCGGCGTTCTGCGGCAGGAGCCCGACGAACGTCAACGCCTCCTCCAGGCCCCGCTGGACGGCGTTGCGGGTGTCGGGCTTCTGCTCGAGCCAGCCGCCCGGGTCGACGAAGACGACGACGTCGCCGCGGTGGACGTCCAGCGGGCCGGGGGCGAGCTTGCTCACCAGCACGCGGTCACCGACCGCGAGGGTGTCCTCCATCGAGCCGGAGGGGATGAAGAACGCCTGGACGAGGAACGTCTTGATGATGACCGACAGGACGAGCGCGCTGACGACGACGATGGCGGTCTCGCGCAGCCAGCCGCGCTTGCGTGGCTGTGCGCCGGCCCGGTCGCCCCGCCCGCGGGCCCGGTCGCGGCGCCGTCCGTCGGCCGGCGCGGTCTCGTCGTCGTTGGTCACGGCCAGCGTTCGCTCCTGTCGGGAAAATGCTTCTGCCCGGCTGCGTGAGCCGGGCAGAAGCGATGGGTTTCGCGTGCGCGGTCAGCGCTTCTCGCGGATGCGAGCCTTCTTCCCCTGCAGGCCGCGCATGTAGTACAGCTTGGCGCGACGGACGTCACCGCGGGTGACGACCTCGATCTTGTCGATCGACGGGGAGTGCACCGGGAAGGTGCGCTCGACGCCGACGCCGAAGCTCACCTTGCGGATGATGAAGGTCTCGCGCACACCGGCGCCGGAGCGGCCGACGACGTAGCCCTGGAAGACCTGGATACGCGAGCGGTTGCCCTCGACGACCTTGACGTGCACCTTGAGGGTGTCACCGGCGCGGAAGTCGGGGATGTCGTCGCGCAGCGAGGCGGAGTCGACGTGGTCCAGGGTCTGCATGTTGGTGCCTTCCCGCTGGTGCCACAGGTCACCGGCGCTGTTCGTGGCAGCGGTCGCTGCCGACTCGACGTGAGTGGTCCGCGTCCCTGGAGCACCGGTCCCCTGTGGCAGACCGCGCGCGGTACGGGCGCATGACCGGTCCATCTTGCCACACGGCGTCAGCCGACGGTAATCGGTGTGCTCAGCACCACGTCGTCGTTGGGCACCCCGCCGACGTCGAAGGTCCGCCGCCCGACGACGGTGAAGCCGGAGCGCTCGTAGAAGCGGCGCGCGCGGCGGTTGGCGACGTTCGTGCCCAGCCACATCGTCTCCGCGCCCCGCGCGCCCGCCGCGGCGGTGCACGCGGCGAGGAGCCGGCGGGCGAGGCCGCTGCCGTGGACGTCGGGCCGGACGTAGCACTTGCTCAGCTCGGCGCTGCCGGCGCCCTCCTCCAGCCCCGGGCGCGGGGAGTCGAGGACGACCATCGTGTAGCCGAGCAGCGCGCCGGTCACTTCGTCGGCGGCGACGTGGAGGAGCCGCTGCGGGTCGGTGAGGTAGCGCGCGAAGCTCGCCTCGTCGAGGTGGGTCGCGACGAACGCCGCGACGGCGTCGGCGCCGAGGGAGGGCGGGCAGGCGAGCGGGAAGGTCGCGGCGGCGAGCGCGGCGAGGGCCGCGGTGTCGGCCGGCTCGGCGGGCCGCACGACGGCGCGCCGCGGTCCCTCGGGCGCGACGTACCACCCCAGGTCGGCGAGGACGCGCCGGTCGGCGGGGTCCAGGGCGTCGGGTGCGAGCCGGGCGAGCAGGTCGGGGCGGCGGGCGGCGGTGCGCTCCAGCGCCCGGTCGCGGCGCCAGCGGGCGACCTTGCCGTGGTGGCCGGAGGTGAGGACCTCGGGCACTGCGTGCCCGCGCCACTCCGGCGGCTTGGTGTAGACGGGGTACTCCAGGAGGCCGGCGGCGCCGTGGGACTCCTCGACGAGCGACTCGGGGTTGCCGACGACGCCGGGCAGGAGGCGGGCGACGGCCTCGATGACGACGAGCGCGGCGACCTCCCCGCCGTTGAGCACGTAGTCCCCGATGGAGATCTCGCGGACCTCGACGCCGGGACGGGTGGCGTAGTGCTCCGCGACGCGGGCGTCGATGCCCTCGTAGCGGCCGCACGCGATGACGAGGCGCCGCGCCCCGGCGAGCTCCTCGGCGGTGCGCTGGGTGAGCACCTCTCCCCCGGGTCCGGGGACGAGGAGGACGGCGGGCTGCCCGGCGTCGTCGTCGGCGAGGACGGCGTCCAGGGCCTCGCCCCACACGTCGGGGCGCATGACCATGCCGGCGCCGCCGCCGAAGGGCGTGTCGTCGACCGTGCGGTGGCGGTCGGTGGTCCAGTCGCGCAGGTCGTGGACGGCGAGGTCGAGCAGACCGGAGCGGCGCGCCTTGCCGACGAGGGAGAGGTCGAGCGGGGCGAGGTAGTCCGGGAAGATCGTGAGGACGTCGATGCGCACGTCAGGCCTCGTCGGCGGCGAGCAGGCCGTGGGGCGGGTCGATGACGACCCGGCGCCCGGGCACGTCGACGAGCGGGACGATCTCGGCGACGAACGGCACGAGGGTGCGCGCGCCGTTCTCCTCGGTGAGGACGAGGACGTCCTGGGCGGGCAGGTGCTCGATGCCCGCGACGGTCCCGACGTGGCGGCCGGTCGTGTCCTCGACGGGCAGCCCGACGAGCTCGTGGGGGTACCAGGCGTCCTCCTCCACCTCGTCCTCGACGGTGACGAGCAGGAGCGTGCCGCGCAGCGCCTCGGCGGCGGTGCGGTCGGGGACCTCGGCGAACCGGGCGTACCACGAGCCGCTGCGCTCGGTGCTCTGGACGACGGTGAGCGGGCCGCGGTCGGCGGGATCGGTCGGCAGGACGGCGCCGGGGGCGAAGCGCCCGGCGGGGTCGTCGGTGCGGACCTCGAGGCGGACCATGCCCTGCAGGCCGTGGGCGGCGCCCACACGGGCGACGACGAGCTCCATCTCGGACTCCTCGGTGGTAGAACGGCGCGAGCCCTGGCTCACCGGGGTGAACCAGGGCTCGCGGCTGACGATCAGC
>NZ_VDFS01000063.1:144471-145382 GCF_006151955.1 Georgenia sp. 311
GCGCGTGGACAGCGCGGAGACGACGGTGCGCAGCGCGCGAGCGGTGCGCCCCTGCCGGCCGATGACACGGCCGAGGTCGTCGGGGTTGACGCGCACCTCGAGCAGCTCGCCGCGGCGCAGCGAGCGGGAGGTGACGGTGACGTCGTCGGGATTGTCGACGACGCCACGCACCAGGTGCTCGAGAGCGTCAGCCAGCATTGGTCTCGTCGGTGGTCTCCTCGGCGGAGGTGTCCTCCGCGGGAGCCGCGGCCTCGGCGGCCTTCGCCTCGGAGGCCTTGGCCTTGCGCTTCTCGGCCTCGTCCTCGGCGGCCTTGATCGCCGCGGCCTTGGCCTCGGCGGCGCGCTCGGCGGAGCCGTCCTTGGACCGCAGGGTGCCCTCGGCGCCCGGGAGGCCCTTGAACTTCTGCCAGTCGCCGGTGATCTTGAGGAGCGCGGCCACCTGCTCGGTGGGCTGCGCACCGACGGAGAGCCAGTACTGGGCCCGGTCGGAGTCGATCTCGATGAACGAGGGCTCCTCGGTCGGGTGGTACTTGCCGATCTCCTCGATCGCACGACCGTCGCGCTTCGTGCGGCTGTCCATGACGACGACGCGGTAGTACGGGGCGCGCATCTTGCCCATGCGCTTGAGACGGATCTTGACTGCCACTGTGGTGGTCACTCCTGGTTCATGTGAGGTGGTCCGCGCTCGGTCCCGGTGGGTCACGGGCACGAGGTTGGCCCTGGACACGGTTCCGCCGGGTGAGAGGGGCCCTGCGGTCCGAGTACAGCGCAACATTCTGCCAGACCCTGGGCCCCGCGCCCAACCATCGGGGACGGACTGCCGGATGGGGCGTTGGTCACGCCGGGGCGCGGGGTCCCGAGGGTGCCCCTCCGCCCTCCACGGAGGGGCGCCCTCGGCACCCCGCGCCGCG
>NZ_VDFS01000063.1:145671-160326 GCF_006151955.1 Georgenia sp. 311
GCCGCCAGCGGGTAGCAGACGAGGACGTAGCCGGCCATGACGAGGAGCTGGTGGGCCGGGAAGCCGCCCTCGAACCACGCGGTCATGAGCGCCTGGCTCGCCGCGCCGAGCGGTGTCCAGGTGGCGATGGTGGCCAGCGACTCCGGCATCATCGGGCCGGGCGTCCACATGCCGGCGAAGAGCAGCATCGGGAAGTAGATGATCATCCCGAGGCCGGAGGCGGCGCTGCCCTTGGGGGAACGGGCCGCGATGAGCAGCCCGATCCCGAACATCGCCGCCGTCCCGAGGACGAAGGCGCCGAGCGCGAGCAGCGGCTGGTCCGGTGCCGGGGTGCCGAAGGCGAGCGACGCGGCGAGCAGGGCGAGCAGCGAGGCCGCGACGACGGCGACGACGTTGATGAGGACGTGGGCGACGAGCACGCCCTGGGGGCGCATCGGCGTCGTGGACAGGCGACGCAGGACGCCGTTGTGCCGGTAGTCGGCGAGGTAGACCGGCAGCGTGATGAGGGCGACGCTCGCCATGGCCGTGGCGAGCGCGATCGGCGCCATGAGGTCGACCGGCCGCAGGCCGAGCCACGGCTCGGGCAGCTCCATGATCGTGTCGCGCATCCCGGGGATGATGAAGCCGATCCCCAGGAGGAGCACCGTCGGGAAGAGCAGCGCGAAGAACAGGCTGCTGAAGTCCCGCGTGAACAGCCGGGCCTCGGCGAGGGTGAGAGTGGCCATCCCTCTCGTCCGGGAGCGTGCGGTGAGCGTGGTCATGAGGAGACCTCCTCGTGGGTCGGGGTCCCGGTCACGCGGACGAAGACGTCCTCGAGCGTGCGGGACAGGGTGCGGATCTCCTCGGGGACGACGTCGCGCTCCGCGAGGGCCAGGACGGCGGCGGGCAGGACCCGGTGGCCGCCCCTCACCACGTACTCCCCGTCGTCGGGCGTGACGGAGGTGACGTCCGGCAGCGCCGCGAGGACGGCGGGGATCGAGTCGGGCGACCCGTCGGGCAGGCGAAGGCGGAAGGCTCGCTCGTCCTCCTGTGCCCGGATGAGCTCCGCCGGGCTGCCCTCGGCGACGACGCGGCCGTCGTCGATGATGACGAGCCTGTCGCACAGCCGCTCGGCCTCGTCCATGAAGTGGGTGACGAGCACGATCGTCACGCCCGTGTCGCGCACCCGCTCGATGAGCGCCCACGTGTCGCGGCGGGCCTGCGGGTCCAGGCCCGTGGTGAGCTCGTCGAGGATCGCGACCTCGGGGTTCCCCACGAGCGCGAGCGCGATGGACAGCCGCTGCTGCTGACCGCCGGAGAGGTCGGCGAAGGCGGTGTCCCGTCTGTCCTGCAGGCCGAGCAGCTCGAGGAGCTCCTCCGGGTCGGCGGGGTCGGCGTAGAAGGAGGCGTACAGCCGCAGTGCCTCCAGGACCCGGAGCTTGGGCGGCAGCCTGGACTCCTGGAGCTGGATGCCCAGGCGCTCCCGGACCGCGGACGGGTCGCGCTGCGGGTCGGCCCCGAGGAGGCGGACGGTGCCGCCGTCGGCCTGGCGCAGGCCGGCGAGGCACTCCACCGTCGTCGTCTTCCCGGCACCGTTGGGGCCGAGGATCCCGAAGATCTCCCCCCGCCCGATGGTGAGGCTGAGGTCGGCGACGGCGACCTTGGCGCCGTAGGTCTTGCGCAGGTTGCGGATCTCGATGACGGGTTCCATGTCAGGACTCCGATCGCTTGACGGGGACGGTCCGGGCGAGCAGGGCGAACGCGATGGCCGCGGCCACCAGGAGCACGCCGCCGGCGAGGACCGCGGCCACGGGCGGCACGTCCCAGGGGACGAAGGGAGCCTCGCTCCAGCTGGTGGCGAACATCGTGTAGAGCACCGGCAGCACGGTGAGCGGGAGGGCGAAGGTGCCCCACCAGCCGCCGAGCCGGTAGTAGGTGATGCCGATGAGCAGGCCGCCGATCGTGCCGGCCGCCGCGGCGAGCGAGTAGTCCAGGAGGAGCGGGCCGAGCCCGGTCTGCCAGACCCCCTCGGTGTACTCGACTCCCGGCGTCGCGTCGTGGTCCCAGCCCATCCGGGCGTAGAGGACGCCCTCGAGGAGCGTGAGGACGGTCCCCGTGACCGCGTGGAGCAGGGCGGCCAGGACGCCGGCCACCAGGGACCCGCCGACGAACGAGCGACGGGTCATCCCGTTGGCGACGTGCGGGCCCAGGTAGACGGTGGCCACGAGGATGGCGATGGACATGAGGAACCAGACGAGCGGTCCCTGCCGGACGAACTGGACGACGGAGAAGTCGACGGTGCCGCTCACCCCCAGGACGACGAGGGTGGTGACGACGATCCCGGCGACGCAGATCCCCCAGAACCACGCCCACATGAACCCGTAGATCCTCAGGTGACGGTCCGCCGCGCGGACCCACTGCGGGCGGCGGGCACGGGCTCGGCTCGGCGGCGCTACGGTGCGACTCATCGGCGCACCTCCTTGTCGGTGAGGGCGATGAACAGGTCCTGGAGAGGCACGGCCCCGACCTCGAGGCCGTCGGCGTGCAGCCGCTCGCGCGTCTCCCGGTCGAGGCGCCCGAGCACGGTCACCTGCTTCGTGGGGCCGAGCACGGTCTCCCCGAGCACGCGCAGCCCGGCGGTCGCGGCGTCCACCCGGTCGGCGGCGCCGGTGACGGTGGCGCCCTGCTCGCGCAGCGTCTCGGCCTCCTCGGCGACGAGCACCGCGCCGCGGTCGAGCACGACGACGTTCTCGAAGAGCTGCTCGACCTCGCTGATGAGGTGGCTGGAGACGACGACGGTGCGCGGGTGCTCGACGTAGTCGGCGATGAGCAGCTCGTAGAAGCGGCGGCGGGAAGGTGCGTCCATGCCGAGGTAGACCTCGTCGAACATCGTCACCGGGGCGCGCGAGGCCAGGCCGATGACGGCACCGAGCGCGGAGCGCTTGCCGCGGGAGAGCTTGGCCGGCTTCTTGCCGGGGTCGAGCTCGAAGGTCTCGAGGAGCTCCTCGGCGTAGGCCTGGTCCCACCGCGGGCGGGCCGAGGCGACGAAGTCGAGGGTGACCCGGATCTTCTCGTCCGGCAGGACGTCGCCGCCCTCCCTGATGAGGCACACCTGCTCCATGAGGGCCTCGTCCTCGTACGGGTCGCGCCCGTCGACGAGCACCTGCCCGCTGGTGGGGCGCAGGAGCGAGGCGATGGCGGAGAGCATCGTCGTCTTGCCCGAGCCGTTGCGGCCGAGCAGCCCGGTGATGGTGTTGGCCGGGAGGCGGACGGTGGCGGAGTCGACCGCCCGGGTGTCCTTGAAGTCGACGGTGAGGTCGCGCAGCTCGACGTCGAGACCGCTCATGCCCGCTCCCCCCTCTGCTCGATGTAGCGCACAACCTCGCCCGGCGTGATGCCGAGCATGCGGGCCTCGTCGAGGACCGCGTCGAGGTGGTCGGTGAAGAAGGCGCCCCGGCGACGCTCGCGCAGCCGCTCCCGGGCACCGTCGGCGACGAACATGCCCACTCCTCGCTGTTTGTAGATGACGCCCTCGTCCACGAGCTGCGCGAAGGCCTTGGCAGCGGTGGCGGGGTTGATCCGGTAGGTGGTCGCGTACTGGGTGGTGCTCATGACCTGGTCCCCCTCGGCCAGCGTCCCGTCGAGGACCTGGCGACGCAGGTGCTCGGCGATCTGCACGTAGATCGGCTCGGGTCCGTCGAACATCGCAGCACCTCCCTCACTGGTTCATTACATGAGTAATGAACCATAGAACCGGTCGGGCGGTCAAGCCCTTCCGCCCCGCGCCGCGGGTCGCACGAGCCGACGCGCGCTCAGGGCACGACAAAGGGGTCCCCCGTCGCCGCAGCAGGCGCGAGAGACCCCTTCGTCGGACCGTCAGCCGCAGGCCGCTGCCAGGTACGTCCCGTCGGCCCGGCTGGTCACCGGGCTGCCGTCGACCAGGCCGGTCGCGACCACCGAGGCGGTTCCCGCGGCGATCTCGGTCTGGCGCGAGGCGAACGCAACACTCACGGCTCGCCCAGCGTCCAGCCCGGCGACGGACCTGGTGCCGAACGGCGTGCCGATCTCCACCGCCACCGGGACCGCGCTCTCGTTCGTCACGCGGACGACCACGTGGGCCCGTCCGGCCACGCACCGGACCGTAGCCGCGGAGTCGATGGCCAGCTCCCCGCCGGCCGTGTTCGTGACGCCGAGAGTGAGCGGCGACAGCTGGATCCAGTCGATGTTCGGAGCGTTTCCGGTGGCGTTGCCGAGCCGCAGGTCTCCCTCGTCGGTCGTGAGGTCCACCGGCACCGTGTGGGTCCAGAACCCCTGCCACGAGTAGTTGTGCCGGAAACCGCCGCGGGTGGTCTCACCACCCTCCTCACCGATGTCGAGGAACCGGGTGATGACGTCGGTGTTGTAGTCGTGCCCGGTGTTGCGCTCCGCGTTCGCGTAGCGCACCGACAGGTTGTACTGCCCGGCGCCGAGCTGCTCCGGCCGGGCGACAACGGCGTAGCTGCCCTCACCCCCACCGAGCCGACCGACCTGTTCACCCGAGACGTTGGTGGGCTGCGCGACGGTCTCGGTACGAGCCTCGCCGTGCAGCGTGACCTGCGAGGAGTCCTCGGCCTCGATCGTCACCGTCTCACTGTCCGCCTCCGCGGCCCGCGTGACGGTGAGCGAGGAGACGAGGGCACCGTCCGGCGCGCCCACGGTCACCTCCGAGACGCCCTTGCCGAGGTGCACGCGCGCGGTCGAGACCCACTCACCCGCGGCACTCGCCCCGACGCCGTCGACGGCACGCCGGTTGACGGCGAGGTCGACGCCGGCCGCCCCCTCCGTCGCGTACTCGAGCGCGACGTCGTAGTACCCGGTCTCGCGCACCGAGGGGAAGAACGTGATGGCCCCGTCCCCCGACACCTCGACTGCCCCGCCGTCGGCGGCGGTGTAGTCCACCGTGGCGTCGCCGCTGCGGGCGAAGACGGCGGGGTAGGTGGTCGTCTCGGGTCCCGTGACGAGGGTGAGGTCGAACTTGTCGAGCGAGATGTCCGAACCGGGCAACAGCGTGGAGCCGTCCGCACTCATCCGCACCGACAGCTCGTGGGAGCCGGCTGCCAGCTCGACCAGGGTCTCCGCACGACCGCGGTACCCCCAGGAGAAGCCTGCCTCGTAGTCGATGGTGGACGCCTGGACGCCGTCGACGAACAGAGCATGCCGGCCAGGGCCGTTGGCCGGTCCGTTGACGCCCGCGACCGCGCCGAAGCGGTAGGTCCCGTCAGCGGGCACGTCCACCGTCCAGGTGAGGGAGGACGTGACACGGTTGGTCGACCCGACGTCCCGCCCGCGTGACGCCGCGAACGTCCAGTCGTCCGTGGGCGACTGGTTGTAGGCGGTGACGTCGCGCAGCACGGTGTCCTCGGCCTCCACCTCGACGCGCCACGTCGGGTCGACGGTGGGCTGGGTGGGCAGCGCCGGCGTGATGACCGCCTGGTAGGCCGAGAGCCTGTCGTCGTTGGCGACGTCGACGACCATCACGTCGTCCAGGGCGAGCCGGTGCGTCGCGACGACGGGCGGCGCCTGTGCCTCCCCTTCCTGTCCGGACCACTCCGCCTCACGAATCTGGATGTCGACGACGTCCCCGAACACTGCGGGGTCGAGGCCCGACAGCTCCAGGCGCACCTCGTTGTCCGTGCCACCGAACAGGACGGTCGCCTGCCTCTTGCCCGGGTCGAGGGTCGCGATCCCCTGGAGCGTGTCCGGCCTGTTCAGGACGGGCGGGGTGACCTGCACGGTGTCGCCCCCCAGGTCGGCGTACCACTTGAGCAGCCACCAGGCCCCGTTCGCGCTGTTCGACTTGGCCATGTTGTCGTTGAGGTTGCCGGCGTACGTCCAGTACGCGGTCTGCGCGTCGACCTTGGTGTCCTCGAACATCGTGAGCCACTGGACGATGTTGCCCGGGACGGACATGTCCCGGCGCATCGCGTACTCGTTGATGTTGATCGGAAGCGGCCCGATCCCGAGCTCCCGCTCGAGCGCGCGGTAGGCGTCGTAGTTCGACCGGTACGTGGCCAGGTTGTTCCGTCCGAGCTCGTGCCAGGTGAACATGTCCGGCAGGACGTCGTTCTCCTTCGCGAACGTGAGGAACTCACGCGTCCTCGCAGGCTGCCACCTCGAGTCCCCGGGGCCCGCGATCCTCGCCTCCGGGTACACCTCCTTGATCGTCTCGTACGCCGCCTTCCAGTCCGCGAGGAAGGTCTGCCCCATCTGCTCCCAGTTCCCGTACCAGTTGATGCCGTCCGGCTCGTTGAAGGGTGTGAAGACGTACCGCTCGGGGTAGTCGGAGTTCTCCACGACGTCCGCGACTACCGTGCGGACGATCTCGAGGTAGCTCTCGAAGTCGTCGGGCCGCCGGCCGCCCGTGTAGGGCCAGTCGGGGTAGTAGTCCTGGATGTTGGTCATCATGTACTCGCCCCCGTTCTCGAAGAACGCCCGCTCGACCTCGAGCGGGTCCCCGTTGGGGTGCTGCGCGCCGCGCGGCGCCTTCTGCGTGAGGTGGTGGGGGCCCGCGCCGGCGATGATCGCGTCCGTGGGGACGCCGTCGTCGCCGAGGCCGTAGAGCATTCCCGAGGCGCCACCCTTGAACGGGCCGGTGGACACTGCGAAGTCGATCTCGAGAGCGTCGCTCGCGGCCTGGGCCACCGGTGCCGCCGCAGCGGACCCGGTGGCGACCAGCACCGCCGCGGTGACGGAGGCCGCGACCTGCCGTGCCGTCCTCCGCCGGGGCTCAGTTGATGGACTGGATGTCATCGCGCACTCCTTCGTACGTGCGAGGTCGTCCTCGCGCTGTTCGGCGTCCGAACCGGCGGTCGGTCTGGTCGACCACCAGCGCTGAGCAGCCCGCGACGAGCGCCGGGAGCCACTCGCCAGGTCAGTCGAAGAGACTGTTGACCTGGTCGTTTGCAGCAGCCAGCGAGGCGGCGTCGCCGTTGCCCTGGAGGTAGGACTCGATGCTGGCGCTCATGATGTCGTTGATCTGTGACCAGTTGTCGGCGATCGGGAGCAGGTGCGTCGTCCCCTGGTCCACCTGGACGGTGAAGGCCGTGACGTCCCACCCCTTGTCGGCGAACGCCTCGGTCGCCTTCTCGGTCGAGCTCTGGATCGCCGGGAACACCACGGCGGACTCCGCGACGACGTCCTGGCACGCGGTGGAGCCGAGGTACTTCACCCACTCCCACGCCGCGTCGGCGTCGCTGGTTCCTGACCAGATCCCGTCGGACAGGCCGTTGAACACAGAGGCGCGCTGGCCGCTGGGACCGATCGGGGTGGGCACGACCTTCGTCGGCACGTCATCCTGCCCGAGGTAGGAGCCGTTCATCCAGGAGCCGTCGGTCACGAGCGCGTACCGCCCGGCGAGATAGCCGTTCAGCGGGTCCTGCTCGGAGAGCGCGATGTCCAGACTGGGCATGTAGCCCTTCTCCTGCAGGCCGCGGTACCACTCCATGGTCTCGGCGAACTCCGGCGCGGCGAAGTTGAACGCCGTCGTCCACGGTGTCGTGTCACCGAAGTACCAGTCGTTCCCGAGCGCGAACGGGGCCCACGTCTGCTGGCCGGAGGCGTTGAGCCCGTTGCCCGACAGCGCCAGTCCGTACACGGCGACGTCGTCCTTGTCGAACCCTGGCTCGGTGCCGCGGACGCCGTTGCCGTCGACCGTCAGCGCCGCGACGGCCTGCTCGAAGGTGCCGCCGTCAGTGGGGTTCCACTCCAGGGCTGCGAGGTCCTCGGCGGTGAGGCCGACCTCAGCGGCCATCGTCTCGTTGTAGAAGAGGGCGACCGTGTCGAAGTCCTTCGGCAGGCCGTACCTCTCCCCCGCCTGGTCCTGCCACAGGTCGGCGAGTCCGTCCTGGTAGACGGACAGGTCGAGCCCGTCCTCCTCGATGCGGTCGGAGATGCCCAGCAGCTGGCCCTGCGCGACGAACTCGGGGTAGTAGGACAGGTGGTTGGCGAACACGTCGGGAGCGGTGTCGGACGCGAAGCCGGTGGTGAGACCCTGCCAGTAGTCGGCCCACCCGTACTGCTCGATGGTGACGGTGATGTCGTGCTCGGCGGCGAAGTCCTCGGCACACTGCTGGTAGGCCGGTTGCTGGTTGGAGTCCCACAACCAGTAGCTGATCTCCGTCCCTGCCGAGGAGGGGTCGTCGTTCCCGGAGGAACAGCCTGCGGCTGCGAGCCCGAGCACGGCGGCGCCGGTGCCCAGCCGGACGAGGGGGCGTAAGAGGTGCGTCATTGCGTGACCTTTCGGTAGGAGGACCGGTGCCCGTGAGGTGCGGCGGCTACTTGATCCCGGAGTAGCCGAGGTTGTTGACGAGTCGTCGCCCGAAGGCGAGGAAGAGCAGGAGGACCGGGAGCGCGGCGATGAGGGCCGCTGCCATGAGGCCCGACCAGTCCGGGCCGGTCTGCGGGGTCTGCGACCGGAAGATGCCGAGCGCGACGGTGAGTACCCGGGCCTCCTCGGCCCGCCCGACCAGCAACGGCCAGAAGTACTCGCTCCAGGCCGTGATGAACGTCAGCAGCCCGAGAGTCGTCATGGGGGTCCACGACATCGGGACGATGATCTGGAAGAAGATGCGGCCGTGGCCGGCACCGTCGATCATCGCCGACTCCTCGACCTCGCGGCTGATCCCGAGGAAGAACTGCCGCATGAAGAAGACCGCGAACGGGGTCATGAAGAAGAACGGCAGGATGATCCCGGGCAGCGTGTTCAGCAGGCCGAGGTCCCGGATGAGGACGAAGTTGGGCAGCTGGACGAAGATCGGCGGGACCATGAGCGCGGTGAGGAAGAGGAAGAACACCGCGTCCCTGCCCGGCCACCGGAGGCGGGCGAACGCGTAGGCCGCCATCGAGCTGAAGAAGACCTGCCCCACCATGACGGTGGTGGAGACGATGACGGAGTTGCGCAGGTAGAGCCAGAAGTTGAGGGTCCCGGAGGTACCGCCGGCCGCGGCGATCTCCTCCTGGCTCGCGAGCCCGAGGACCCGGCGGAAACCACCCCAGCTGAAGTCCACGGGCAGGGGGTTGCCCGGGTCGAGGTACAGCGCACCGTTGCTCGACAGCGCCGTCCGCAGCATCCAGTAGAACGGCACGATCGTCACGAGCAGGATCAGGCCGAGGAGGGCCCACGCGATGCCCCGTCCCAGCGTGGGGCGGCGCAGGCGTCGACGCCGCGCCGGAGCGGTCGCCGGGGTCGCCTGGAGGTCGCGCTCGGCGTCCTCGGTCCTGGGTGCGGGAGTGAAGATCATCGGAGGTCCGACTGGTTCGAGCGCAGCAGCTTCAGTTGCGCGTAGGCGATGAGGGCGAGGGCGAGCAGCAGGAAGACCGACAGCGCCGAGGCGTAGCCGAGGTCGAACCGCTCGAACGCCTGCTGGTAGATGTAGTAGTAGATGACGCGAGTCGCGTTGACCGGGCCGCCCTGCGTCGTGACGGCGACGGTGTCGAAGATCTGGAACGACCCGACGACGGTGATGACGAGGACGAGCGCGAGCACGGGCCGCAGCAGCGGCAGGGTGATGGAACGGAACATCCTGGGCTCGCTCGCACCGTCGAGGGCGGCGGCCTCGTAGAGCTGCCTGGGGATGGTCTGCAGGCCGGCGAACACGAGCAGGGCCGTGTACCCGACGAAGCGCCAGACGTTGATGAGCGCGATCGTCGGGATCGCGGTCGCCTCGTTGCCGAAGAACGCGACCCTGTCGAGACCGAGCCCGTCGATGACGACGTTGACGATGCCCGTCGAGTAGTCGAACATCCAGAACCACACGAGGGCGACGACGACGTTCGCGACCAGGTAGGGCAGCAGGATGATCCCCCGGATCAGGACGGACCGCGTCAGCCTGTGCATCAGCACGGCGATGAGCACGGCAAGGACCGTCTGGACCGAGATGTTGATGAGGACGTACTGGGCGGTGACGACGAGGGCGTTCCAGAAGAGCTCGTCGGCGAACATCCGCCTGTAGTTCTCGACGCCGACGAACTCCCCGCCACCGACGAGCTTGGCGTCGGTGAGGCTGAACCACGTCCCACGGACGGTGGGCACGAGGAAGAAGACGACGAACCCGAGCGTCGCGGGCGCGATGAACAGCATCGCCGCTCCCAGGTCGCGTCTCGCGCGTCGGGAGAGCCGCGCCTGCGCGACGGTCACGTCCCGCTCCTCTCGGTCGCCGCCTCGTCGTCGGTGCCATCGACCCGGGTGACGAGGATCAGGGCCGTGTGGTCAGGGAGCAGTGCCGGGACGTCCACGCCGACCCGGCTCAGCACCGCCCCGGGCAGGACCGCCCCGTCCGGGGTCCACCATGCCGGGAGCACCTTGGGGTCGGGAGTGTGCTCCCCCGGGGCCGGCCCCGCTGGGGTGATGCGGTAGACGACGTCGTCCGCCAGGCCCGCCAGCCTCACCCTCGCCACCGGCCAGGTCACCGGCCGCTCGAGGAGGGTGACCGAGTACAGGGCGCGCGTCCGGTCCGGCGCGACGGCGCCGTGCAGCCACAGCGCGCCGCCCTCGCTCGAACGGCGGACCACTCGACCGGTGTGGATGAGCTCGCGGTGCTCCTTGTAGAACTCGATCCACGCGGCCAGCTCACGGCGTTCCTGCTGCGACGCCGCGCCCAGGTCCCACTCGATCCCGAAGTGCCCGAACAGGGCGGTAGCCGCACGGAAGTCGAGGTCGAGGCGCCGTCCCGTCGTGTGCGCCTCGGGCGCTCCGACGTGGCTGCCGACCAGCTCCGGTGGCAGCAGCTGTGCGGTCCACCGCTGGATCTGCTGGCGCTCGTGCGCATCGATGCAGTCGGAGGCCCAGACCCGGTCGGTGTGCTCGAGGATCCCGAGGTCCACCCGTGCCCCACCCGAGGAGCACGACTCGATCTCGAGCTCGGGGCAGGCCTGCCGGATCTCAGCCATGAGTCGGTACGCGGCCAGGGTCTGCTCATGGACCCCGGCACGGAGCGTGCGGGTCGATCCGGCGTCGACGAGGTCCCGGTTGTGGTCCCACTTGACGAACCTGATCCCGTACTCCCGCACGAGGGCCACCATGCGGTTCCGGACGTGCCGGAAGGCACCGTCGTGCGTGAGGTCGAGCACCTGCTGGTGCCGGAACGGGGCGGGCAGCCGCCCGGGTACCTGCAGCATCCACTCGGGGTGCTCGCGCGCCAGGTCGGAGTCAGGACTGACCATCTCCGGCTCGAACCACAGTCCGAACTCCATCCCGAGTGCGCTGACGTGCTCGACGAGCTGCCCGAACCTGCCGCCGCCCCAGACCGCCTCGGAGACGGACCAGTCCCCCAGACCGGCGGTGTCGTCGCGGCGGCCTGCGAACCACCCGTCGTCGAGGACGAACCGTTCCACCCCCACCTCGGCCGCGTGGTCGGCCAGGGCGCGGAGCGTGTCGAGCTCGTGGTCGAAGTACACAGCCTCCCAGACGTTCATCACCACGGGCCGCGGTGTCGCCGGGTGACTCTCGCGGGCTCGGAGGAGCTGGTGGAAGCGGCCGGCCGACGCGTCCAGCCCGTCGCCGTAGGACGCGTAGACGAACGGCGAGACGTAGGACTCCCCGCCCCCGAGCACGACCTCGCCCGGCAGGAGGAGCTCGCCGCCGAGCAGGAGCCGCTCGCCGGTGTGGACCCGCTCGGCGATGCTGCGGTGGTTACCGCTGAACCCGACGTGCAGGCCCCAGACCTCCCCGCGATCGAAGTCGAAACCTGCCTCACCGGCGAGGAGGACCGTGACGGCGTCGGCCCCGGTCCGCCCGTGGCGCCCCTCGCGAAGGTGCGAGCCCACACGGAACGGACCGCGCTGCGGGACCCTCTCCTTCGCCCAGCGTCCGGCGAGGTCGAGCACCTCGTCCGCGTGTCCAGGAACCGGCAGCGCCAGGTGGAGTCCGTCGACGACGTATGGCGCGTCCTCGAGGTTGGTGACCTCCGCGCGAAGCCGGACGACCCCCGACGGCAGCATCTCGATCTCGAGGTCGAGGCCCAGTCCTGCGTCCACGTCCGTCGCATGTACCCGTGCGGAGCCGCCGAGGCCCTCGGTCGTGACGACCGATGCCGTCTGGTCCGGCCGGAACCTCGGCGACCACGCCCTGCCCAGCCGGTGACCGGCCAGCCCCGGCGTGCCCGTCCACCCGGACCACGCCTCGGGCAGGACCGCGACCCGGTGTGGCTCGTCGAGACCGTTCGCGGCGTTAGGGGCGCTCGTCACCCGGCCGAGGGCGGTGAGGTCGACGTCGGTCAGATCGCCGGTGTCACGGCCCCAGTGCACCACCCGGGGCAGCGACCCCTCCGGGAGCTCGAGGACGAGGGCGACACCGTCGGCGGCGAACCGCACGCGACGAGGCGCCGGCACATTCTGGCCGGTCGCCGCCCGGACGGCCGGTGGGAACAGCACCACGTCAGTTGACCCCCCTTGGTTTGACCAACGTTTGCGCAAACGTTGGTCAGACCGTACAGGGCTCGTCTCGAGCCACGCAATGGTCCTCAGGACGGAGCTGTCGGGGTCTCACCTCGGTCGATCGTCGGTGTGACGAGGGCGGGCCCCTCCTAGGCGCCGGGCCTCGGCCCCGCAGTGCTCTGCCGCAGCACAAGCCTCGGGAGGACGGTCGAGTGTGCGGGCTGCTCGTTGGAGAGGATCCAGGAGTGGAGCATCGCGAACGTCCGCTTGCCGAGGCCCACGAAGTCCTGGCCCACGGTGGACAGCGACGGCACCCACATCGCGGCAAAGGGCTGGTCGTCGAACCCCATGAGGCTGACGTCGCGCGGGATCGAGACGCCTCGCTCCTGGAGGCGCCGGGCGACGCCGATCGCGACCTCGTCGTTGCCGCACAGCACGGCAGTCGCCCCGGGATCGAGCCGCTCGGCGGCCGCGTACCCGGACTCGGGGTCGTACCCCGCCCGGACGACGTCCGGCACGACACGGCCCGCGTCCGTCAGCGCGCGCCGCCACCCCCACTCCCGGCCGGAGTGCTCGCTCGTGGACGGGATGGCGACGTGATGAACCGTGTGGTGTCCGAGCGAGAGGAGGTAGTCGGTCGCCTGGCGGGCGCCCTCGAAGTCGTCGAGGTAAGCATGTGGCCGATCCGCCCCCGGCTGCCAGGCACCGGACGCCGCGACGACGGGGACGTTGTGGGGCAGGGCATCGAGAGTTGCCGCACCGACCGCGTCGAAGTCGATGACGACGGCCCCGGCGATCGGCTGCGACCACACACCGTCGATGGCGCGACGGACCTCGGCCGGGTCGCTCGACTCGACGACCGCGATCATGACCGAGAAGCCGGCCGCGCGCGCCTGCTCCTCGATGCCGTGCAACGTCGCCGCGTAGCCCCAGCGCAGGGTGTGGTTGGCGATGACCGCGACCGTCGACGAGCGGCCGTTGACGAGCGCCTGCGCCGCGGCGTTGGGCCGGTACCCGAGCTGGGCGACCGCCTCCATGACGCGGCTCCGGGTCTTCTCCGACACCGGTGCGCGACCGGTGATCACCCGTGACACCGTCGACAGGCTGACACCTGCTGCGGCGGCCACGTCCGCCAGCACGGGGACCCTGTCGATTGCGTCCATCATGCGCAGGATAGCCAGCGCCGGTCGTCCGAGCCCGCACGGCGGCACCGGACCGGCTGCACCCTCGGAACGCCGGTCATCCCGTGCTCAGAAGAGCTCGCCGCGCAGCACGACCGCGGTCGGCCGGGTGAGCACGGAGACGTCCTCGCGCGGGTCCTGCGGGTAGACGACGACGTCGGCGGGCGCGCCGTCGGCCACTCCGGGCACCCCGAGGATGTCGCGGCCGCGCCAGCTCGCGGCGGCGACGACGTCGTGGACCGGCACCCCGGCCCGGACCACCTCGGCGAGCTCGGCGGGCAGCGAGCCGTGGCGGATGGTGCCGCCGGCGTCGGAGCCCATGAGGAGCGGGACGCCGGCCTCGTGGAAGGCGCGGACCTGCTCGTGGCGGCGCGCGTGCATCCGCAGCATCCGCTCGGCGAAGACCGGGTACTTCGCCCCGGCCTGCGCGGCGAAGTCGGTGAAGTGGGCGACCTGGAGGAGCGTGGGGGTCACCGGGATCCCCCGGCGTGCGGCCTCGGCGATGTGGTCGGCCGTCATCCCCGTGCCGTGCTCGATCCCGTCGATCCCGGCGGCCAGGAGGTCGTCGACAACCTCCCGGGAGAAGGCGTGGGCGGTCACCCGCGCCCCGTTCTCGTGGGCGGCGGCGATGCCCTCGGCGAGGACGTCGGCGGGCCACAGCGGGCGCAGGTCGGACTCGGCGCCGTCGGACCGGTCGATCCAGTCGGCGACGATCTTCACCCAGCCGTCGCCGTAGCGGGCCTCCTGCGCCATCGCCTCGGGCAGCTGCGCGACGTCGTCGAGCTCGCGCCCGTAGTGGCGCAGGTAGCGCTTGGGGCGGGCGAGGTGGTGGCCGGCACGGATGAGCCGCGGCAGGTCCGGGCGGCGCTGCACCCACCGGGTGTCCTGCGGGGAGCCCGCGTCGCGGACGAGGAGGGTGCCGGCGTCGCGGTCGGCCCGGGCCTGGGCCTCGGCCTCCTCGACGCTCACCTCGCCGTCGGGTCCCAGGCCGATGTGGCAGTGGACGTCGACGAGGCCCGGCAGCACCCAGCCCTCGAGCTCGCGCGCGGGCACGTCCGGGGGGTCGAGGGTCAGCCGACCCTCG